>NZ_JAGPXU010000032.1:0-77777 GCF_018070385.1 Micromonospora sp. C97 | reverse complement strand
CTTGCACTTGTGGTTGTCGATTGGGTCTGATTCAGGGCTTTGGTCGGCGCAGAAAGTGCAAGATCGACGGCACGAGGGCGGGGCGGGGCCGGGGCGGGGCAGGGTGGCGGGTTTGTGCCATGACGTAACTGCGTCGGGGTGTGGGGGTGCGGTCGGGGCGGGTGTTACGTCGATGCTGTGGTGCGTACCACTTCTCGACACAAAGAGGTCACCGTGGCTCTGTCTCACCGGCGTCGCCGATCCGGGCTGATCGCCCTCGGCGCCGCCCTCACCCTGGCGGCCGGGTTCACCCCACCCGGCGCGGGAGCGGCCGCCGCCCCGCCGAACCACCCCGACCGCCCGGCGGGCCTGCCCCCGGCCGCCGCCGGGCGCGCGTCCACCGTCACCCTGATCACCGGTGACACGGTCACTGTCACCACCGCGGCGGACGGCAGCACGGTGTCGACAGTGCGCCGACCGGACGGCAGCACCCCGAGCTTCCACCGCACCGTGCGCGACGGCGACACCTACGTCTACCCGGACGCCGCGCTGTCCTATGTCACCAGCGGCCTGCTGGACCGGCAACTGTTCAACGTCACCGACCTCATCGCCGACGGCTACGACGACGCGCACACCGACGCGCTCCCGCTGATCGTCACGATGACCGACGCGGCGGCCCGCAACCGCACCCGGCCCGCACTGGACGGCGCCGAGCTGGTCCGACCGTTGGACAGCGTGCAGGGCGCGGCGCTGACCCGCCAACGCGCCACCGCCGACCGGTTCTGGACCGCGCTCACCGCCGGCTCGACCCGACGTACGGGCGACGCCCCGACCCTGGCCAACGGCATCGCGAAGGTCTGGTTGGACGGCCGGGTGCACGCCGACCTGGCCGAGTCCACCGCGCAGATCGGCGCGCCGGCGCTGTGGGCCGAGGGCAACACCGCCGCCGGTGTCGACGTCGCGGTGCTCGACTCGGGGGCGGACGCCGAACACCCGGACCTCCTCGGCCAGATCGCCGAGTCCAGCAGCTTCGTGCCGTCGGAGCCCGACATCCTCGACTACAAGGGCCACGGCACGCACGTCGCCTCGACGATCGCCGGCACCGGCGCCGCGTCCGGTGGCGCCGAGCGGGGTGTTGCCCCCGGTGCCCGGCTGCACATCGGCAAGGTGCTCAACAGCGAGGGCAGCGGGCAGGATTCCTGGATCATCGCCGGCATGGAGTGGGCGGCCCGGGAGCAGAAGGCCCGGGTGGTCAGCATGAGCCTGGGTGGCGAGTCCACCGACGGCAGCGACCCGATGAGCCAGGCGGTCGACCGGCTCAGCGCCGAGACCGGCGCCCTCTTCGTGATCGCCGCCGGCAACAGCGGCCCGGCCACGATCGGCAGCCCGGGTGCCGCGAACTCGGCGCTCACCGTCGGCGCCGTCGACGCCACCGACCACCTCGCCGACTTCTCCAGCCAGGGCCCACGCGCCGGCGACGGCGGGCTCAAGCCCGAGATCACCGCCCCCGGCGTGGACATCCTGGCCGCCCGCTCGCATTTGGTGCGGGGCGGCTCCGGTGACTACACGCTGATGAGCGGCACGTCGATGGCCACCCCACACGTGGCCGGCACGGCCGCGCTGGTCGCCGCCGCGCACCCGGACTGGACCGGTCAGCGCATCAAGGAAGCGCTGGTCAGCACGGTCAAGGCCACCCCCGGGTACACCCCGTACCAGGCGGGTGCCGGTCGGGTCGACGCGGTGGCCGCCGCGCACGCCACCGTCTTCGCCACCCCGAGCGCGCACTCCGGCTTCCAGGCGTGGCCGCAGCAGCCGGGCATGACCGTCGACCGCACCGTCACCTACACCAATGTCGGCGGCACGCCGGTCGCGCTCAAGCTGGCCCTCGACGCGGCCACGGCGCCGACCGGTCTGTTCGCGCTCTCCGCCGACCGGGTCACCGTGCCGGCCGGCGGCACCGCCACCGTGACGGTCACCGCCGCGTACGACAAGCTGCCGGTGGAGAAGCAGGTCAGCGGCATGATCGTCGCCACCGACGACGCCGGTGCGGTGCGTGGCCGCACCCTGATCGGGGCCGGCAAGGAGGGCCAGCGGCAGAACCTGACGCTGGTCGCCAAGGACCGGGACGGCAAGCCGCTCGTCGGCAAGGTCATCCTCACCGCCGACACCCTGTTCACCGCCGTGGACCTGCCCGAGAGCGGCACTGCGACGCTGCGGCTGCCGGTGGCGAGCTGGAACGGTTGGATCTCCGCGGACGTGCGCGGTGTGCACGGGCCGCACTCCAAGGGCATGGCGATGCTCAGCTTCACCGACGTCAACCTGGACACCGACCGCACCGTCACCCTGGACGCGCGTGCCGCCCGGCAGGTGCAGGCCCGGGTGCCGCAGGAGGCCACCGCCAGTGCGCTGCGGATGGACATCCACCGGTCCACGAAGAACGGTCTCACCGAGAGTCAGGTGCTGCCCGACGACTCGTACGACAGCATGTGGGCGTTGCCGACGAGCCGTCCGGTCACCGACGGCGAGTTCGAGTTCGGCGCCCGGTGGCGGCTGGAGCAGCCGGCGTTGACCGTCTCGGCGGGCGGTCGCTCGTACGACGATCTGTTGGTGAAGCGAGCCACCCCGGCGCTGCCGGCCGGTCGTCGTCAGCTGGACGCGGTCTATGTCGCCGACGCGTCGGCGACGGGGCTGGCCAACCGGCCGGTCCGGGACCGGGCCGTGGTGGTGCGCCGCAGTGACAGCGTCGACATCGCCACCCAGGCGCGGGCCGCCGCGGCGGCCGGGGCGACGCTGCTGCTCGTGGTCAACGACGGCATCGGTCGGCTGCAGCCCTGGGACGAGTTCGCGTGGAGCCCGGAGAGCCCGGCCCCGGTGACAGTGGCCACGCTCGGCGCGGACGAGGGTGGGCAGCTCATCGCCGCGCTGGAGCGCGGCGCGGTGCGGCTCACCGTCGAGTCGCACCCGGAGACCACCTACCTGTACGACGTGGCGCACCACTGGTCCGGCACGGTGCCGGCCGACCCCACCTACCGGCCCACGAAGCGGCAGTTGGCCCGGGTCGACGTGGAGTTCCGCAACTACCGGCAGGGCAAGGCGTTGGAGTTCCGCACCGACGTCTGGCGCGGTTGGGCGTCCAGCAACCAGGAGCCGGCCCCGGCGCAGGGCCGGCGAACCGACTGGGTGAGCGCCGACCAGCGGTGGATCGACGACGCGTTCATCGCCGGCGAGACCGGTCAGCACCTGCAGGCGGTGACGACCTACCCGGCGGGCAAGCCGAGCGCCGTCACCTGGTTCGGGCCGATCCAGCGACCCCGGATGGGTGGCGGCTACGTGCCGGTCCGATACCTGGACACCGTCTACCTGCCCGCACCCGGGTGGGGCGACGGAGGCGGTCACATCGGTGAGGCGTACGCCAACTACGACATGGTCAACCGGACCACCCTCTACCAGGGTGACCAGGAGCTGAACTGGGGCAACGCCGAGTACCTCCAGGTCTCCGGGCTGGCGTCTCAGCGGCTGCCGTACCGGCTGGTGGTGGAGAACGACCGGGCCGCCTGGAGCAACCCGTACTCCCGGCAGACCCGCACCGAGTGGGGCTTCACCTCGGCGGTGACGGGGGAGGAGTCGGCCGAGGTGCTGCCGATGATCCAGCTGGACTACCAGGTGGACATCGACGCCGCCGGCCGGGCGGCGCGGCGGGCACCCTTGACCGTGGTCGCCTCCCACCTGCCCGACGTCAGCGGCACTGTCGGCGCGGTGACGGTGGAGGTGTCCTACGACGACGGGGCGAGCTGGCAGAAGCAGCGGCTGACCCGGCACGGCGACGGCTGGCGTACCTCGCTGGCCGCACCGGCGACGGCCGGCTTCGTGAGCCTGCGCACCACCGCGCGCGACGCCGCCGGCAACACCGTGAGCCAGCGCATCACCAGGGCGTTCGGCCTGCGCTGACGCCACTGTGGCCGGCCGTCGCCGGGGCGCCTCGGGCACCCCGGGCGGCGGCCGGTGCCGTCAGTCCCGCTCCTGCGTCAGCTGCTCCCAGTCGGTGACGACCGGCAGCAGCTCCCCGGCCAGCCAGGCGCGGCTCTGGTCGTCGTGGTGCGGGTCGCCGGGCACCCCGCACGCGCCCAGCGGGACCACCCACCGGCTGTCGCTGCGGCGGGCCAGGTCCCAGACGAAGCGCGCCGCCGGCCCCCGCAGGCACCAGTGGGTGACCCCGGGCACGCTGGAGGTGGCCAGCACGCAGTCGTGGTCACCGTCGAGCCGGGGACCGGGCCCGGCGTCCGCGCCGGGCAGCGCCCGCCACAGCGCCAACCGGTGCAGGTCACCCCAGGGCACCTGCCCGGCGGCCGCGTCGCCGGCCTCCTCGGCCGCCGCGCTCACCAGCGCGCCGATGTCCACACCGGGCGGCGGGGTCGCGCCGAGCAGATGCTCCAGCGCGTAACCGACGCGCGGCGTCAGCGCCAGCCAGGGCGCGAACACCTCGGGGTACGCGGGCGGCTCGGCCAGCGCGGCCAGCGCCGGGTGGGCGGCGAGCCGGCGGACGACAGCCGCCCGCAGGATGGCGTAGGCGGCCGCGTCCGTGCTGTCGGCGGCCATCCGGCGATCCCAGGACAGCAGCCGGTCGCGCAGCGCGGCGGCGGCCGGGCCGAGCCCCGTCGACTCGGCGAGGACGGCCAGCAGCGGCCCGGCCGCGCCCAGGTACGTGTCGGTGTGCACAGCGGCCATCTCGTCGGCCGTCCACGTCGCCCGGGCGTCGAGCAGTTCGGTGATGCGGTGCGCCCGGTGCGGTGCGGCGAACTCCACCCCGAGCGGCGCCGCCAACCCGCGCTCGTTGGCCATCACCGCCCGACCGGCCACCTCGGCGCGGGGCATCGGCGCGTGCCAGCCCTGCCAGGCGTGCGCGGCGTCCCACCCGGGGACCACCCGCCGGCCGTTCTCCGGGTGCCGTACCGGCACCGCCCCGGCGACCCGGTGCAGCAGCCCTCCGGCGGTGTCCGCCGCCTGCACCACGTTGACCGGCTCCACCCAGTGCCGCAGCGCGTGATCCACGTCGGCCACCGTGCGGGCGCGCAGCAGCTCCGGCAGCGTCGCGAAACCGCTGTCACCCCGGACCCGGGGCGGGTAGCGCAGGCTGAGCGCCGTCTCGTCGTCGGGCCCACCGGCGATCACCGGACCACGATCGGTCTCCACCACCTCGACCTCGACCGGGTCGGCCCCGGCCACCTCGATCGTCTCGACGTGCCGGTGCGCCGGACGCCAGCCGTCCGGGCCGAGCGCCTGCACCCGCAGGCCGTCGCGGCGCAGCCGCTCCGCGTACACGTCCTGGTAGTCGGCCATCGCGTTGGTGATCGCCCAGGCCACCTCGCCGGTGTGCCCGAAGTGGGCGATGCCCGGCACGCCCGGCACCGCCAGCCCGATGACGTCGTACTCCGGGCAGGCCAACCGGATCTGCTGGTAGACACCGGGATCCTCAAGGAACCGGTGCGGGTCACCGGCGAGCAGCGCGGCCCCGGTGCCGGTGCGCTCGGCGGCGAGCAGCCACCCGTTGCTGCCGGCGACGGCCGGACCGTCGGTGGCGAACAGGTCGACCCAGTCCGGCCCGAGCCGCTGCGCGACGTGCTCGCGCCAGAGCTTGCCCGGGAACCCGGCGAACAGGATGTGGTGGCCCAGCCACACCGCGAGCGGTGTCCACGGCTCCCACCGGCCGGGGCGAAGCCCGGTGGCGGCGAACTCCGGCGACCGGGCAGCCCCGGCGGCGAGAGCGGCGTTGACGCCGTCCACGTAGGCGCCCACCCACTCGGCGGTCACCTTGTCCAGCGCCGCGTGGCAGCGGCGGGCGGTGTCGTCGAGCCGGACCTGCCGGACGAACCGGTCCCAACCGAGCGCGTCCGGGCCGAGGAACGCCGCGCTGGTGCCCCGGGCCCGGTGCCGTTCCACCTCGATCTGCCAGGCCCGGTCGTACGCGGTCACCCGACCCTGCGCCGCCGCCAGGGCGAGCGGGTCGTCGGCCCGCAGGTGCGGCACCCCCCACGGGTCGCGGAAACGTTCCGTGCTCACGCCGGCTCCGGGGCCAGGGTGGTGGCCCGGCGTCGGGCCGCCGGGACGACCAGCGGGGTGCCCGTCTCCGGGTCGTCGATGACCCGACAGGGCAGACCGAACACCTCCGCCACCAGGTCGGCGGTGACCACCGACGACGGCTCCCCGGCGGCCACCACCCGCCCGTCGCGCATCGCGATCAGGTGGGTGGCGTAGCGGGCGGCGTGGTTCAGGTCGTGCAGCACCGCGACCAGGGTGCGTCCCTGCTCCTCGTGCAGCCGGGCGCAGAGGTCCAGGATCTCGATCTGGTGGGCGATGTCGAGGTACGTGGTCGGCTCGTCGAGCAGCAGCAGCGGCGTCTGCTGCGCCAGCGCCATGGCGATCCACACCCGCTGCCGCTGCCCGCCCGACAGCTCGTCCACCGCCCGGTCGGCGAGGTCGTCGACACCGGTCGCGGCCATCGACTCCTCGACCACCCGTTCGTCCTCGCGTGACCACTGCCGCAGCAGCCCCTGGTGGGGGTAACGGCCCCGGGCGACCAACTCGGCGACGCTGATGCCGTCCGGCGCGATCGACGACTGCGGCAGCAGGCCGAGCGTCCGGGCCACAGCGCGGGCCGGCAGGTCGTGGATGTTGCGGCCGTCCAGCAGCACCGCACCGGCGCTGGGACGCAGCATCCGCGACAGTGCGCGAAGCAGCGTCGACTTGCCGCACGCGTTCGGGCCGATGATCACCGTGAAGGAGCTGTCGGGCACCGCCACGGTCAGGTTCTCGGCGATGGTGCGCTGGTCGTAGGCGAGGGTCAGCGCGGTGCCGCCGAGCCGGGAATCGCCGGGTCGCATGGGTGCTCCTTCGAGGGTGTCGCGGGTGTTCACAGCCGGCCCGCCCGGCGTTCCACGGCCAGCAGCCAGACCAGGTAACCGCCGCCGATGACGCCGGTCACCACGCCGACCGGCAGCTGGTGCCCGTCGAACGCGCGTTGGGCCAACAGGTCGGCGCCGGCCAGCAGCGCCGCGCCGACGGTCATCGACGGGACCAGGTTCGGGCCCGGTGCCCGGGTCAGCCGTTTCGCGACGTGCGGGGCGACCAGCGCCACGAAGGACACCGGCCCGGCGGCGGCCGCCGCGAACGAGACCAGCAGCACGGCGGCGGCGAGCAGCGCCAGGCGCAGTCGGCGTACCGGCACGCCCAGCGCGCTGGCCGCGTCGTCGCCCAGCTCCATCATCCGCAGCGCCGGGGCGCAGCCGACGAGCACCAGCGGCGCCAGCACGACCAGGACGGCGAGCAGCGGCCCGGCGTTGGCCCAGCCCCGCCCGTCCAGACTGCCGGTGAGCCAGAGCACCGCGCGGGCGGCGTCCATCAGGGGCGCCCGGGTCAGCAGGTAGCCGTTGACGCCGGTCAGGATCGCGGCCACCCCGATGCCGACCAGGATGAGCCGGTAGCCGTGCACTCCGCGCCGCCAGGCCAGCGCGTAGATCAGCAGGCCGGTGCCGAGCCCACCGGCAACCGCCGCGCCGGCCAACGCCAGGCTGCTGCCGCCCAGGACGACCACCACCAGCGCGCCGGTCGACGCGCCCTGGGTGAAGCCCAGGATGTCCGGGCTGCCCAGCGGGTTGCGGACCAGGGACTGGAACACCGTGCCGGCCAGCGCCAGCGCCGCACCGACCAACAGGGCGGTGACCAGCCGGGGCAGGCGCAGGTCGTACACGATGAACTGTTCCGCCACGGTGCCGCCGCCGGTCAGCGTGCGCAGCACGTCCGCCGGCCCCATCGGGTAGTCGCCGCTGCCCAGGGCCACCAGGCCGAACCCGGCCGCGAGCAACGCCGCACCGGCACCGACGCCCAACGCGCGGGGCCGGAACCGCACCGACAACCCCCCAGGGGTACGGATGACGCTCATGGTTGGGCCACCCGTCGGCGGGTGACCAGCCACAGGAAGAGCGGACCGCCCAGCACGGCGGTCACCATGCCGACCTGGAGTTCTCCCGGTCGACCCAGTACGCGGCCGAGCACGTCGGCGCCGAGCAGCAGCGCGGGCGCGAGCACCGCGCAGTACGGCAGCAGCCAGCGTAGGTCCGGGCCGGTCAGGGCGCGAACCAGGTGCGGCACCAGCAGCCCGACGAAGACGATGGGGCCGCACGCGGCGGTCGCGGCGCCGCAGAGCAGGGTGACCGCGACGATCACGGCGGCGCGGATGAGCGCGGGTCGAGCGCCGAGGGCGCGCGCCGCGTCGTCGCCGAGCGCGAGCGCGTTCAGCGGGCGGGCGGCACCGAGCGCGACCAGCAGCCCGATCACGATGAACGGCAGCACCCGGGTGACGGTCGCCGGGTCCGCGCTGGCCAGCGAACCGACCGTCCAGAAGCGCAGCCGCTCCAGCGACGCGGTGTCCAGCAGCATCACCGCGCTCACGTAGGAGTAGAGGGTGGCGCCCCGTCCGCCGCCGACGGCGTAGACGAGCGCGGTCACCGTCGCCGCGCCGAGCAGCGCGAACCAGACGTACCCGCCGACGGCGGTGACGCCCAGGAACGCGGCGGCGGTGGCGACGGCCGCGGAGGCACCCGCGTTGATGCCGAGCAGCCCGGGGTCGGCGAGCGGGTTGCGGGTGAGGGCCTGCATGATCGCGCCCGCCACACCGAGGGCGGCACCGGCCAGCAGCCCGAGCAGGGTGCGGGGGAGGCGCATCCGGTGCACCACCGCGTACTCGGCGGCGTCGCGGTGCAGCAACCCGGACCAGGCGTCGGCGAGCGGCATGGCCTTCGCGCCGACCGCGATGCTGAGCACCACGATCACCGCGAGCAGTGCCACGGCGGCGACCAGTCCGCCGGCGCGGGCCGCTCGGCGACCACGCCGGCTCGGGGGTGCGACAGCGCCCCGGGTCGACACGGACGGTGTCGGCCGGGTGGCGGTGGGTGTGGCGTCCAGTGTGGGCTCCGGGGTGGTGGCGAAACGGCGAACCGCTGTTGACAATGACCGAGGTTAGGCTAACCTAACCCCGCTGCCCTGGTCGAGCCCGGCCAACCCCTGATCGAAAGACACCACCATGCCCGATGCCCTGTCCGCCCGCCGTCTCTCCCGCCGTGGTCTCCTGGCCGCCGGTGGCGCTGCCACGCTCGCCACCCTGCTCGCCGCCTGCGGCACCGGTGACGCCCCCAAGCCCGCTACCGGCAACGGAGGCGGCCCCTGGTCGTTCACCGACGACCGGGGCAGGAAGGTCGATGCGCCGGCCCGCCCGACCCGCGTGGTGGCCTTCACCGGCGTGGCGGCGGCACTGATCGATTTCGGTCTCGACAAGCAGCTCGTCGGCGTGTTCGGTGAGACCAAGCGTGCCGACGGCACGGCCGACCCGCAGGCCGGCGACCTGAACGTCGAGGGCGTCGAGATCCTCGGCAACGTGTGGGGCGAGTTCAGCCTGGAGAAGTACGCGGCGCTGCGCCCCGAACTGCTGGTCACCCACATGTACGACCCGGACGCGCTCTGGTACGTGCCGGACGAGAGCAAGGACAAGATCCTCCCGCTGGCGCCCAGCGTGGCGGTCACCACCGCCCGGGTGCCGATGACCAAGCCCATCGAGCGGTACGCGGCACTTGCCGAATCGCTCGGCGCGGACCTGTCCGCCAAGAAGGTCACCGACGCGAAGGCCCGCTTCGACGCCGCCGCCGAGGCGGTCCGGCAGGCCGTCAAGGCCAACCCCGGCATCAAGGTCATGGCCTGCTCGGGCAGCCCCGACCTGTTCTACGTCTCCAACCCCAAGGTGAGCACCGACCTGATGTACTTCGCCGAGCTGGGCGTCGACATCGTGGTGCCCACCAAGCTCGAAGCCGGCGACTACTTCGAGGCGCTGAGCTGGGAGAGCGCCGGCAAGTTCCCCGCCGACCTGATCCTACTGGACAACCGCAGCACCGCGCTGCAGGCCAAGGACCTCACCGCCAAGCCGACCTGGCAGCAACTGCCGGCGGTGAAGGCCAACCAGGTGAGCGCCTGGGACGCGGTGCCCCGCTTCTCGTACGCCGGCTCCGCGCCGCTGCTGGAGAACCTCGCCACCGCCATCCGGAACGCGAAGAAGGTCAGCTGACGAACACCGCACCTACCCGAGGCGCACCGCCGCGCCTGGGGTGGGTTCCGGCTGCCCTCGTCGAGAACGTGGAAGGACATTCCGTGACCGTGCCGACGTACCCCGTCGAGACCACCACGCCGCCGCCGTCGGCATCGACCACCGCGCGGGCCCAGCTGCTGCACGGCGGCTCGGTCGAGCAGTACCGCCGGACAATCGCCGACGGCGTCGACCGGGTCGCCCGCCGGGTGGCGACAGTGGACCGTCCCGGCACCGGAATCACGCCGACCGAGCTGGCCCCCCTGGTCGACCGGGTCGACCTGGACCGTCCACTGGGCGACGCGGGCGCCGCGCTCGACGAGCTGGAGAACGTCTACCTGCGCGACGCCGTCTGGTTCCACCACCCCCGCTACCTGGCCCACCTCAACTGCCCGGTGGCCATCCCGGCGCTGCTCGGCGAGGCGGTGCTCACCGCCGTGAACTCCTCCCTGGACACCTGGGACCAGAGCGCCGGGGCCACCCTCATCGAGCGCCGGCTGATCGACTGGACCGCCGAACGGATCGGCCTCGGCCCGCACGCCGACGGCATCTTCACCAGCGGCGGCAGTCAGTCCAACCTGCAGGCGCTGCTGCTGGCCCGCGAGGAGGCGTGCGTCGGCGCCGTCGGCCCGTCGGCACGCGCCGAGCTGCTTCCCCGGCTGCGCGTGCTCACCTCCGCCGCCGGTCACTTCAGCGTGCAGAAGTCGGCCAAGCTGCTCGGCCTCGCCCCGGACGCGGTGATCGCGGTACCCACCGACGCCCGGCGACGGATCCGGCCGGCCGCCGTCCGCGCGGAGATCGCCCGGTGCCGGCAGGCGGGGCTGGTGGTGATGGCGGTCGTCGGTACCGCCGGCACCACCGACTTCGGTTCGATCGACCCGCTCACCGAGCTAGCCGAGATGTGCGCGACGACCGGCGTCTGGCTGCACGTGGACGCCGCGTACGGCTGCGGTCTGCTCGTCTCGCCGACGCGCCGGCACCTGCTCGACGGCATCGAGCGGGCCGATTCGGTGACCGTCGACTTCCACAAGTCGTTCTTCCAGCCGGTCAGCTCCAGCGCCCTGCTGGTCCGCGACCGGCGGGCGCTGCGGCACGTCACCTACCACGCCGACTACCTCAACCCGGCCCGGATGGTGGAGCAGCGCATCCCCAACCAGGTCGACAAGAGCCTGCAGACCACCCGCCGCTTCGACGCGCTGAAGCTCTGGCTCACCCTGCGGGTGATGGGCCCGGACGCGCTCGGCACGCTCTTCGACGAGGTCGTCGACCGGGCCGCCGACGCCTGGCAACTGGTCAGCGAGGACCCACGCTTCGAGGTGGTGACGCGCTCCGAGCTGAGCACCGTGGTGTTCCGCTACCTGCCCACCGGCCCCGGCCGGGACCTGGCCGACGCCGCGAACCTGCACGCCCGGGAGGCCCTCGCCGCGTCCGGTCTCGCCGTGGTCGCCGGGACCCGGGTCGACGGCCGGCACTTCCTGAAGTTCACACTGCTCAACCCGGAAACCACTGTCGACGACGTCGGGTACGTGCTCGACCTGATCGCCACCCACGCCGGGCGGTACGTGCACGACCACGTCGCCGCCGACCTGACCTGCCCCGTCGGCTGACGCCGGTGACCACGAACCCGCGCCTGGAGACCCCGATGTCCACCCACGACTTCGTCGCCATCGGGTTGGGCCCGTACAACCTGGGCCTGGCCTGCCTCGCCGCGCCGATCGGCGAACTCGATGGAGTGTTTCTGGAGGCCCGGCCGAGCCTCGCCTGGCACCCCGGCATGCTGCTGGAGTCGGCCCGGTTGCAGACCCCGTTCATCGCCGACCTGGTCAGCCTCGCCGACCCGACGTCGCCCTTCTCCTTCCTCAACTATCTGAAGGAGATCGGCCGGCTCTACCCGTTCTACATCCGGGAGAGCTTCTACCCGTTGCGCAGCGAGTACGACGCGTACTGCCGGTGGGCGGCGGCGAAACTGCCGAACCTGCGTTTCGGTCAGACCGTGACCACAGTGGAGTACGACAGCACCGACGAGCGGTACGTGGTGCGGGCCGCCACCGGCACGGGGGAGACCGTCGAATACCGGGCCCGGCATCTGGTGCTCGGCACCGGCACCCCGCCGCACCTGCCGCCGGCCGTCGCCGGACTGCCCGGCGACGCCGTGCACAACTCCCACTACCTGGAGCACCGCGCGGCGCTGCGCACCAAGCGCAGCATCACCGTGGTGGGCAGCGGGCAGAGCGCCGCCGAGATCTACCACGACCTGCTCGGTGACATCGACCGGTACGGCTACCAGCTCAACTGGGTGACCCGCTCACCGCGGTTCTTCCCGCTCGAATACACCAAGCTGACGCTGGAGATGACCTCACCGGACTACGTGGACTACTTCCACGCGCTGCCCGAGGCGACCCGCTACCGGCTGGAGTCCGCGCAGAAGGGCCTGTTCAAGGGGATCAACGCCGACCTGATCAACGACATCTTCGACCTGCTCTACGCGCTCAGCGTCGACGGACCGGTGAACACCCGCCTGCTCACCAACACCGAGCTGGTCAGCGCCGAGCACCAGGACGGTGGGTACACGCTGGGGTTGCGTCAGGTGGAGCAGGAGCGCGACTTCACGCTGCGTACCGAGGGCCTCGTCCTGGCCACCGGCTACCACTACCGGGTGCCGGAGTTCCTCGCGCCGGTGCGCGACCGGATCCGCTGGGACGCGCACGGCCGCTTCGACGTGGCCCGCAACTACAGCATCGACCACAGCGGACGGGGCATCTTCCTGCAGAACGCGGGCACCCACACGCACAGCATCACCTCACCGGACCTGGGCATGGGCGCCTACCGCAACTCCTGGATCATCTCCGAGCTGCTCGGCCGGGAGCACTACCCGATCGAGAAGAGCATCACCTTCCAGGAGTTCGGGGTGTCGTCGTGACCACCGCCTTCACCCGCGTCGACGAGCGGCTCGGCGAGTTCGCGCTGCGGCCGCTCGACCCGGACGCCGACGCGGCGCTGCTGCACGGCTGGGTGACCCACCCGAAGGCGGCGTTCTGGCTGATGCAGGACGCCGACGAGGCCCAGGTGGCCGAGGAGTACCGGCGGATCGCCGGGCACCCGCACCACGACGCGTACCTCGGGCTGTGGCGGGGGAGCCCGGCCTTCCTCGCGGAGCGCTACGACCCGGCCCACGTCGAACTTGTCGGCCTCTACGACCACCAGCCCGGTGACGTGGGCATGCACTTCCTCTGCGCGCCGGTCGGCACACCCGTGCACGGCTTCACCCGGGCGGTGATCGGCACCGTGATGGCATGGCTCTTCGACGATCCGACGATCCGACGGGTGGTGGTCGAGCCGGACGTGCGCAACACGGCCGTGCACGCGCTGAACGCCGCCGTCGGGTTCACCGTCGTCGGCCCGATCGCCAAGCCGGAGAAGGACGCGCTGCTCAGCGTCTGCACCCGAGCCCAGTTCCAGGCCGCCGCCGACCGTGCCGCCGTCGACCCCGCCGCCGCCACCCGAACCGAAGGAGCCCCGGCGTGACCACCACCGCCGCCCCCAGCCACCCGCCCGTCGCCACCGCGTACCCCGCCTCCGGCGACCCGGTCGGGCACCTCACCCCGCAGCGGTGGGCCCGGGCCAACCGGCTGCTGGTCCGCAAGGCGCTCGCCGAGTTCACCCACGAGCGGCTGCTCACCCCGCAGGCCGTGGCCGGCCCCGACGACCGGCAGTGGTACGAGATCCACAGCGACGACGGCACTGTCAGCTACCGGTTCGCGGCGCGGGTACTCGCCCTGTCCCACTGGCAGATCGACGCGGACAGCATCACCCGGCACCGCGACGGCACGTCGCTGGCACCGGACGCGGTGGACCTGATCGTCGAACTGCGCGACACCCTCGGGCTCTCCGCGCGGGTGCTCCCGGTCTACCTGGAGGAGATCACCTCCACCCTGGCCGGTACCGCGTACAAGCTGACCCAGGCCGCGCCGAGCGCCGCCGAGCTGGCCGAGGCGGACTTCCAGACCATCGAGACCTCGATGACCGAGGGCCACCCCTGCTTCGTGGCGAACAACGGTCGGCTCGGCTTCGGCGTCGACGAGTACCACCGGTACGCGCCGGAGGCCGCCGCTCCGGTGCGGTTGGAGTGGCTGGCCGCGCACCGGGACCACTCGACGTTCAGTAGCGCCGCCGACCTCGACTACGACACGCTCATCGAGGGCGAGCTGGACGCCGGGACCCGGGCCCGGTTCGCGGCCACGATGACCGATCTCGGGCTGGACCTCGCCGACTACCACCTGATCCCGGCGCACCCGTGGCAGTGGTGGAACAAGCTGGCCGTCACCTTCGCCGGTGAGCTTGCCGAGCGTCGGCTGGTGCACCTCGGCCCCGGGCCGGACGTGTACCTCGCCCAGCAGTCCATCCGCACCTTCTTCAACGTCAGCGAGCCGGGCCGGCACTACGTCAAGACCGCCCTGTCGGTGCTGAACATGGGCTTCATGCGGGGGCTGTCGGCGGCGTACATGGCGGCCACCCCGGCGATCAACGACTGGCTGGCCGACCTGATCGCCGGCGACGAGGTGCTGACCGGCACCGGGCTGACCGTCATCCGGGAGCGGGCCGCGGTGGGTTACCGGCACCGCCAGTACGAGGCGGCGACCGACCGCACCTCCCCGTACCGCAAGATGTTGGCCGCCCTGTGGCGGGAGAGCCCGGTGCCCGACCTGGCGCCGGGGGAGCGACTGTCCACCATGGCCGCGCTGCTGCACGTCGACGACGAGGGCCGGGCGCTCGCGGCGGCACTGATCGCCCGGTCCGGCCTGGCACCCGAGGTGTGGCTGCGCCGCTACCTGGACGCCTACCTGACCCCGCTGCTGCACAGCTTCTACGCGTACGACCTGGCCTTCATGCCGCACGGCGAGAACGTCATCCTGGTCCTCGACGAGCAGGACACGGTCCAGCGGGTGATCTTCAAGGACATCGCCGAGGAGATCGCGGTGATGAGTTCCGACGTCGAGCTGCCGGCGGCGGTGGAGCGGATCCGCGTCGAGGTGCCCGACGACACCAAGCTGCTCAGCATCTTCACCGACGTGGTGGACTGCTTCCTGCGGCACCTCAACGCGGTCCTGGTCGAGGCAGGTGTGCTCGCCGAGGACGACTTCTGGCGTACGGTCGCGGCCTGCGCCGCCGACTACTTCGACCGGGTGCCACACCTGGCCGAGCGGGTCCGCCACTACGACCTGTTCGCGCCGGAGTTCACGCTGTCCTGCCTCAACCGGCTGCAGTTGCGCGACAACCAGCAGATGATCAACCTGGCCGATCCGTCGGCGGCACTCCAGTTCGTCGGCACGCTCACCAACCCGCTGGCCGCCCACGCGCCGGCCCGGTGACCGCGAATCGCGGTTGATCATTGTTGCCGTCAGCGGGTGCAATAGGCGGATGGGAGTCCTGAGCACCGCCAGCCTGTTCGCCGCCACAGTGACCACCGGCCTGACCGCCGGGTTGTTCGCCGCCTTCGCGTACGCGGTCATGCCGGGTCTGGCGCGTACCGACGACCGGACGTTGGTGCTCGCCATGCGGCGGATCAACGAGTCGATCCTCAACGGATGGTTCGCGGTGTGCTTCGGCGGCGCGCTGCTGTTCACGCTGCTGGCGGCGGCGCTGCAGCTCGGTGCCGGGCGTCGGACGGTGTTGCCGTGGGTCGCCGCCGCACTGCTGCTGTACCTGGTGGTGCTCGGCGTCACCGCCGTGGTCAACGTGCCGCTCAACACCGTGCTGGCCCGCGCCGGCGACGTCGACGACGGCACCGACCTCGCCGCCCTGCGGTCGCGTTTCGAGCTCACCTGGGTACGCGGCAACGTGGTCCGGGCCGTCGCGTCGACCGGCGCCTTCGGGTTGCTGGCCTGGGCGCTGGTGGCGCAGGGCCGGCTGTCCGGCTGAGCCGGGTGAGTGACCGACCGGGCCGCCGCCGGCTCAGTCGGTCGGCTCCGCGGTGCCGGCGCGCTGGAACGCGAGGGCCAGTTGGGTGAGGTCGAAGCCTTCGAAGTGCTGCAGGAACCGGCGGCGTACGGCGGCCAGGTGGCTGGGCCAGGACTCCGTCAGGCGGGCGAAGCCGGCGTCGGTGAGGACGGCGTTCCAGCCGCGCGCGTCCTCCTCGCACCGTTCCCGCCGGACCAGCCCCTGCGTCTCCAGCCGGATGATCGTGCGGGTCATGCCGCTGAGCGAGAGGTGGCAGAGCGCTGCGAGCTCGTTCATCCGCATCCGCCGCTCCGGCGTCTCGGAGAGGTTCATCAGCGCGGTGTACTCGGTGAGTGGTAGCTGACGGTCACCGACCATGTCGGCGTCGATCACGCGGGGCAGCACGTGCATCACCTGGCCCAAGGCGCGGACCAGGGCTTCCTCGTCCGGGCTGAGGGGTTGCGGAGTCGCTGCTGAGGGATCGGGCATCCTCATATCATACTTGTTTGACTGAGCAAATGCTTACCCTCCGTGTGACCACGCCCATAGGGCACATATTTGCTTGACCAATCAAGCACCGGTTAGCGTTCCCGTCGTCCGGCACGCACCTCTGAAAGGCACCACACATGACCAGGATCGGGATCATCCTCGGCAGCACCCGCCCGGGGCGTAACGGCGAGGCCGTCGCCCGCTGGGTGCTCGAGATCGCCAAGCAGCGCTCCGACGCGGAGTACGAGCTGATCGACCTGCTCGACTACCAGCTGCCGCACCTCGACGAGGCGTACCCGCCCTCAATGGGCCAGTACAGCCAGCCGCACACCAAGCGGTGGGCCGAGACGATCGCGTCGTTTGACGGGTTCATCATCGTCACCCCCGAGTACAACCACTCGACCTCGGGTGCCCTGAAGAACGCCATCGACTTCCTCTACGCCGAGTGGAACAACAAGGCCGTCGGCTTCGTCAGCTACGGCTCGGTCGGCGGCGCGCGCGCCGTGGAGCACCTGCGTCTGATCTCCGGCGAGCTGCAGATGGCCGACGTGCGCTCGCAGGTCGCGCTGTCGCTCTTCACCGACTTCGAGAACTTCAGCGTCTTCAAGCCCGGCCCGTTCCAGCAGGACGCGCTGAACACCACCCTCGACCAGGTTGTCGCCTGGAGCGCGGCGCTCGCCCCGCTGCGCAAGGGCTGAGCGTTCGCTGATCCGGATACGGCCGCGGGGGATCCCGCGGCCGTATCCGGGCATTCAGGCCAGCCGTGCGCCGGCGAGCAGGTCCAGCGAGAGCTGCCACAGTCGGGCCGCCGCCACCGGATCGGTCGCGTGGTCGGCCACGCCTCGTAGCGGCGTCTCCGGGCTGTGGCGTACCGCCTGCTCGCAGTCCTCGAAATACCGGCCGCCGATGCCCGCCAGATGCGGCCCCGCGGCAAGCAGCACAGAGGTCGCCGCGCCCTGCTGCGGGGTCTTGAAGTCGTACGCCGGAAGGCTCGCGTAGTCCTCCTCGGTGAGGTGCCGCCCCAGGTTCGTGGCGACGGCGCCCGGGTTGGCCGCGTTGACGGCGATGCCGTCGTCGGCCCAGCGCCGGTTCGCCTCGACAGCGAACAGCGCGGTGGCGGTCTTCGACTCACCGTAGGCGAGGAGACGGTCGTAGGGGCGTTCCCGGAAGTTGACGTCCTCGAAGACCATCGGGGCCTGAACGTGGGCGATGGAGCTCAGTGACACCACGCGGGCCCGACCGGCGCTGACGAGTGCCCGGTGCAGCCCTGTGGCGAGTGCGAAATGGCCGAGGTGGTTCGTGGCGAACTGCAACTCCCAACCCTCCGCGGTCCGCATCTCGGGGGTCGCCGACACCCCGGCGTTGTTGACCAGCATGTGCAGGGGCCCGTCCCAGGCGGCGACGAAAGCGGCGACCGACCGTTGGTCGGACAGGTCCAACGACGCGACCCGGACCAGCCGGTCCACGGCCCCGGTGCCGATCTCCCGAGCGGCCCGTTCTCCGGCCCGCACGTCCCGTACCGCCAGGGTCACCTCGGCGCCGGCCATGGCGAGCGCCCGGGCGGTCTCCACGCCGATGCCCGAGGAGGCGCCGGTGACGATGGCGCGCTGCCCGGTCAGGTCGACACCGGCCACGACGTCGGTGGCGGTGGACCGGGCGTTGAACGGTGTGGTGACGCGTGTTTCAGCCATGATCGACTTCCTTGTGTGGGGTGTTCCCGGATGGCGATACCGGCCCGCCGTACTGGCGTACGGTGTCGCGGTTCAGCCCTGCCCACCGATCGTGCGCGGTGGTCTGCGCGGACGGCCAACACGCTCTTCCTGACGTGGCTACAGTCTGTTCCTGTGGCCACGCCCGAGCTGCGCCAACTGCGGTATTTCCTGGTCCTCGCGGAGGAGCTGAGTTTCACCAGGGCCGCCGCCCGCCTGATGATCGCCCAGCAGTCGCTGTCGCAGCAGATCACCGCCCTGGAACGCGTCCTCGGGGCGAAGCTGTTCGACCGTGACAGCCGTGGCACCACCCTGACCGACATCGGCGCCCTGTTCGTTCCCGAGGCGCGCGCCGTGACGGACCGCGCCGAGCAGGCAGTCACCGTCGTGGGGCGGGCCCTGCGGGGTGAGGTCGGGACCCTCCGGCTCGCCTTCCTGACCACCGTCGCCAACCACCTGCTGCCCCCGGTGGTCCGGGCGGTCCGCCACCACCTCCCCGACCTGCACCTGGCCACCGAGTCCACCAGCATCGCGCCCCTGGTCCAGGGCATCCTCGGCGGGCAGTACGACGTGGCCTTCACCCGGACCCCGCTCGTTCCCGGCCTGGAGTCGAGGAGACTGACCACCGAACCGGTCTGCGCGGTGCTGCCCGAGGGCCACCCGCTCGCCGGGCGGGCCGAGTTGACGCTCGCCGACCTGGCGAACGAACAGTGGGTCATGACGCCGCGCAGCTCCTGGGAACCCTGGCACCGCGCCTACCAGGACCAGTTCCGGGAAGCGGGCTTCGAGCCGACCGTCGTTCAGGAGGAGGCCGGCGTGCAGAGCCTGCTCGGCCTGGTCGCCGCCGGACTCGGCGTCACCCGGCTCGCCTGCTCGGCGGCGAGTCTGCGCCGCACCGGCGTGGTGTTCGTCCCGCTGAGCGGCGCGTACGCGCACACCGAGATGGTGTGGTTGGCGGGCAACACCGCCCCGGCGCTGCACCGGTTCCTGGACGTGGTCACGGAGCTCGCGGCGACGACCGACCTCACCAGCACCGGCTGACGGCGAGGCGGTCGGCTCACCGGGTCGCGAGGTGGTGGGTGGTGCCGTCGGCGACGGCGTGCAGCTTGTCAGGGTTGGCGACGGTGTGGATGGTGGTGATCCGGCCGTCGGCGTCGAGGTCGAAGCAGACGGTGGCGACCACCCGGCCGACACCGCTGAACACCAGCCCCGGCGCCCCGTTGATCTCGACCAGGACAGCGCGCATGTCGTGCGGCTGAACGCCCTGGTAGGTGACGGTGCCGATGGCCGCGAACCAACCGGCGACCGTCTCCGCGCCCCGGATCGGACGCAGGGCCTGGCGGACCTTCCCGCCACCGTCGGTCCACAGCGTCACGTCGGGGGAGAGCAGCTCCAGCAGGGTGTTGAGGTCGCCACCGGTCGCGGCGGCGAGGAACCGCTCGGTGACCCCGCGCTGCTGGGACCGGTCCGCGGTGAAGCGTGGCCGCTGGCGTCGCACATGTTCGCGAGCACGGTGAGCGGTCTGGCGGACCGCGGCCTCGGAGCGTTCCACCGCCGCCGCGATCTCCGCGTGGCTGAAGTCGAAGACCTCCCGCAGGACGAACACGGCGCGTTCGAGCGGGCTGAGCGTCTCCAGCACCACCAGCATCGCCATCGACACGGACTCGGCGTCGGTGACGGCGTCGACGGCGTCCCCGTCGGTCAGGACGGGCTCGGGCAACCACGGCCCCACGTAGGTTTCGCGTTGCTGCCGGGCCGAACGCAGGCGCTGCACCGCCAGGTTCGACACGATCCGAGCGAGGTACGCCTTCGGGTCGGCGACCTGGGCGCGGTCCGCCGAGGACCATCTGATCCAGGCGTCCTGCACCGCGTCCTCAGCATCGGCCGCGCTGCCGAGGATCCGGTAGGCCACCGAGAACAGGAGGTTGCGATGGCGGTGGAACACCTGCTCGTCGGCGTCCGGCGGGCGCGTCACCGGGCGTCCCGCAGGCGGGTGAAGCGCCCGCCGCGCGGCCAGAACGCACCGGAGGAGGGCCTGGGTTGCCTGCCGCGCAGCGTGCGGGCGATCGACACCGCCGCGTGCACACCGGTCGGCATCCCGCTCTGACAGGTGCCGTGCAGCACCCCGTAGCCCTGCCGGACCGCGGCCGCGTCGCCGACCGCGTACACCTCGGGGTGCGACACCGACCGCAACGTGGGGTCGGTGACGACGCGACCGCGATCGTCGACGGTCAGCCCGGCGGCGGCCGCCAGCGGCGCCACCCGGGTACCCCCGGTCCAGAGCACGACGTCGGCCGCCAGGGCCTCCGCGCCGGCCAGCTCGACCCCGTCGGGTCGGACCCTGCTGACCGCCGTTCCGGTGACGACCTGGACGCCCAGCCGGGTCAGCGCGGCCCGCAGGTACGCCCGGACCTTCGGGCTCATGCTCGCCCCGGGATCCTGCCGACCCACCAGCGTGACCCCGAGCCCCGGGTGCCGATCGGCGATCTCCGCGGCGGCCTCGACGCCGGTCAACCCGCTGCCGACGACGACGACCCTGCCGGTGCCGAGCCGGGTCAGCCGGTCCGCCAGGGTGGTCGCGCCGCTCGGGCTGTCCAGGGTGTACGCGTGCTCCTCGACGCCCGGCACCGCCGCCGTGTCGGTCACGCTGCCCAACGCGTACCTGCACGTCGGCCCGCCTGGTCCGTGCCGCGAGCTGGGTCGCCGCGGCCATGCCCGCGTAGCCCGCGCCCAGGATCAGAACGCGGTGCGTGCCCGCCGGGACCTGCCGTTGCGATGTGCTCATTGTTTCGCCTCTCTGATCGGATTGACGACCACGAGATGCGTGCCGCTGGTTGATCCGTGACATCGCCGCGATGTGACGCCCGCCACGGGCAGTGTCGGACGGCCGCCTTCACTACCCTTGGCGTGATGAGCCGATCTGCCACCGCTGGTCGGGCTCCGCTCTGGCGGGACCGGACCTTCGGCACGTACTGGATCGCGCAGTCGCTCTCGGCGGCCGGCGACTCGTTCGCCTACCTGGCGGTGCCGCTGCTGGTGCTCCAGGCGACCGGGTCGGTGGCGCAGATGGGCCTGCTCACCGCCGTCGCGGGCGCGGCGTCCGTCGTCGCCGGGATCTTCGGCGGGGTGCTGGTCGACCGGTACGACCGTCGCACCCTGATGATCGCGGCGGACCTGACCCGGTTGGTGCTCTACGCACTGGTCCCCCTGGCGTGGCTCGCCGGCCCGCAGGTGTGGCTGCTCTTCGTGGTGCTGCCGATCTGCGAGGCGGCCGGCATGGTGTTCCAGGTCGCCGCGGTGACAGCGGTCCGCAACCTGGTCGACCGCGACCGGATCACCGAGGCCAACGGCCGGTTGCAGGCGACGTACGCGGCGGCGGCGGTCCTCGGCCCGCTGCTCGCCGGGGTGGTGGCGGCCCGCTTCGGTCCGCCGACCGCCATCGCCGTCAACGCGGCGAGCTTCGCGCTCTCGGCGGCCGGAATGTGGCTGATCCGACTGCGCCCGGTCCAGGTGGACGAGGCGGTGGCCCGGCAGCGCCCGCTGGCCGAGTTCCTGGCCGGGGCGCGGTTCCTGTGGCGA
Source organism: Micromonospora sp. C97 (assembly GCF_018070385.1). Taxonomy (NCBI): domain Bacteria; kingdom Bacillati; phylum Actinomycetota; class Actinomycetes; order Micromonosporales; family Micromonosporaceae; genus Micromonospora; species Micromonospora sp. C97. The sequence goes on along the minus strand of NZ_JAGPXU010000032.1, from coordinate 55,958 downwards.
CAGCCCGTGCTGCGGGCGTTGACCGTCCTGTTGTCGGTCTTCATCTTCCTCACCTACGGCTTCGTCGACGTGCTGATCTACCACGTCACGCACGACCTTGGCGGCTCCGAGGGCACCGTCGGCACGGTGCTCGGCCTGGCGGCGCTGGGCACGGTCGCCGGTGCGCTGCTGGTGGCCCCGTTGCGTCGCCGTCGGGGCTTCGGTGCCACCTGGATCGGCGCGCACACGATCTGCGGGTTCGCGGTGGCGGGTGTCGGCATCGCCACGACCGTGCCGGCGGTCACCGCGCTCACAGCGGTGTACCTGTGCTGCCTCAGCATCGGCGGGATCTGTTCGATGTCGCTGCGCCAGGAGATCACCCCCGACCATCTGCTCGGTCGGGTCACCTCCGCGTTCTGGAGCACCCACTACGCCCTCGGCCCGGCCGGTGCCGTCGTGCTGACCTGGGCCGCTGGCCGCTACGGTGCTCCGGCGGTCACGCTCGCGGCGGGCGCGGGATGTCTGCTGGTAGCGGTCGGCGGCCTCTTCACCCCGATCCGTCGCGCCGGTGGGGAGGCAGTCGCTGGACAACCCGGACTGCACCCGGCACCGGCCGGAGGCACCGTTGGTGGTTGAGACGCTATGGAGCTGATGCCGTAAACGATTCACACGGTAGCGCCAGCGCGGCCGGTGGCGATGGCGCCGGTGCGGCCGGTGGTGGTCCGGCCGGTGGCGACGGTGCGGCCGTTGGGGACGGTCCGGGCGGTGGTGGTGGTCCGGTGGAGACGGTCCGGCCGGTGGCGATGGCGCCGGTGCGGCCGGTGGTGGTCCGACCGGTGGCGATGGCGCCGGTGCGGCCGGTGGTGGTCCGACCGGTGGCGATGGTCCGGGCGGTGGCAATGGTCCGGGCGGTGGCGGCGGCCCGGCTAGGGGAGCGGACCCGGCGGTGGGAGACGACTCGGGCAGCCGGCCAGCAGCCGATTCGTTTGCGACATCAGCTCCAAAGGCGCCGACCACCAGTACCGCTCCGACGGCGCCGCGTGGTCAGAACTCCTGGTACATCACGTGCAGGCCGACCCGGCCAAGGGTGGGGTGTCGGAACGCGCCCGGCACGGTGCCGACCACCGCGAAGCCCTCGCGCTGGTACAACTCCACCGCCGACCGGTTCGTCTGCACCACGGCGTTGAACTGCATGCCGGCGTACCCCTGTTGGCGGGCCCAGGTCAGAGCCTCGCGGCACAGCGCGGTGCCCACGCCCCGGCCCCGGTTCTCGGCGGCGACCATGAAACTTGCGGTGGCGACGTGCGCACCCGGCCCGGGTCGGTTGGTGCCCATCTTCGCGGTGCCGAGCACCCGTTGGCCGGCGACCGCCACGACGGTCCGGCCCGGTGCCGCCTCGACCCACATGCCGTACGACTGGTCGGCGGTCATCGTCGGGTCGTAGGGGAAGGTCTCCTGTGCCCGGATCACCTCCTCGATGATGGGCCACACCTGCGACCAGTCCTGGTCGACGAACTCCCGAATCAGCACCGGGGGAGGTTAAGCCGCGGGCGAGCCCCGGACAAACAGTTATCCGCTGGTGCATCCGGGCGGCACACCCGGTGCGAAGCATTCATCGTGACGAGACGTCACGGATCCGGCCGCTTCGACGAAAGGCCCGCTGATGAAGATCGCACGACTCGCCGCCCGGATGGCGGTGGGCGCCATGGCCACCGCGCTGGCCACCACCGCCGTCGCTGTGCCGGCGGCTCAGGCCACCGGCAAGCCCAAGCCGCTCGGCACCACGTCCCTCGCCCAGGTGCTCACCAAGGACAAGGGCGGGTTCGACCGCAACTCGCGGGACTTCGACGTGCTCACCGCGGCCGTGCTGGCCGTGCTGGAAGCCAAGCCGAACTCGCCGGTCAAGGTGCTCACCGACGGCACCGTGGCGCTGACCGCGTTCATCCCCACCGACGCGGCCTTCCAGCAGTTGGTCCGCGAGATCACGCAGGCCAAGAAGCTGCCGAGTGAGAGCGCGGCCTTCACCGCGGTCGCCGGGCTCGGCATCGACACCGTTGAGTCGGTGCTGCTCTACCACGTGGTGCCCGGCGCCACCATCGATCGCAAGACCGCGGTCCGGGCCGACGGCACGGACCTGACCACCGCGCTCGGCTCCACGGTGGAGGTCGACGTCCGTACCTACCTGTACTTCTTCCGCCAGGTGCGGCTGGTCGACGCCGACACCAACGACCGTGACGCGCGCGTCGTCACCTTCGACGTCAACAAGGGCAACCGGCAGATCGCGCACTCCGTGGACCGGGTGCTCCGCCCGATCGACCTGCCCTGACCGGCGGCGGGTGGCGTCCGACCACGCGTCGGACGCCGCCCGCGACGGCCGTCAGCCCGAGGCGAGGGCGGCGATCTCCTCGTCGAGCAGGGCGGCCAGCTGCGCGTACCGCCCGGGATGGCTCTGCGCGGTCATCCCACGGCTGGGCATCTCCACGGTCATCAGCAGGTACAGGTGCAACCGGTAGAAGGCGAGCCGGCGGCGGGCCGACGCGTCCAGCACCAGCGGCCGCGGTGCGGCGGCCTGGTAACCGCGCAGCAGCGGGTGCTCCGGGTCGTCCTCGACGCGTTGGAAGAGCCGCGGCGAGACCAGGTCCAGCAGGGGGTCGCCGTAGAGGAACCGCTCGCCGTCGACCAGGCCACAGAGCCGCAACCGGCCATCACCGTCGGGTGCCGCCAACACGTTGCCGTCCCAGCAGTCGAAGTGCAGCAGCGCCGGGCGGCGCACCTCGTCCAGCACGTCGGCGTGCCGCCCCAGTAGTTCGTGCAGGCGCTGCGGTGTCACCGGCAGTCGGACGTCCCAGTCGGCCGCGTCGGCCAGCAGTTCGTCGAGCATCGCCGTGAACGCCGCCCGCCAGGTCCCGCCGGCGGCCCGGCCGCCGTCGTAACCGAACCGGTCACCGGTCACCTGGTGCAACGCGGCGAGAGCCACCCCCAGGTCGTAGCGCGCCGGGCCGTCGTCGACCGCGCCACCGGCCTCGGCCAGGTCGAACAGCGACCGGCCGGGCAGCAACTCGGTGACCAACCACTCGCCGTACGCCGGGTCGGTGCCGTGCCACAGCACGGCGGGCACGGGCACCTGCGGCGCCCGCTCGGCGACGAGCCGGAAGTATCGATCCTCGGCGGCGCAGAGCCCGCGCTCGTAGCGCAGCTGCGGCGTCTCGGCCGACGGAGCCAGCTTCAGCACCACCCGACGGCCGTCGTCGAGCAGCGCCCACCAGACCGTCGCGTACCCACCCCCGGTCAGCGGACCAGCGTCGCGGACCCCGGCGCCCGGCCCGAACGACGCGCCGACCAGGTATGCCACATCGGCGCTGGTGAGGGACTGCTGGGTCGGGCTGACGGCGGTCACGACGTGGTGTCCCCCCGCCGGGCCCGTGGCGCGGAGCCCGCGGTGGCGCGGGTGGAACGGGGGACGGGGCCGGCGGTGTCGCGGCGGATCAGCTCGGCGGGGAGCACCTCGACCCGGGGCGCCGCGGCCCCGGGGCCGAGCACCAGGGACATCGCCCGCACTCCCATATGGACCAAGGGTAGTCGCACGGTGGTCAACGCGGGGGTCACGTCCCGGGCGATGGGCATGTCGTCGAAACCCAGCACCGACACCTGCTGCGGCACCGCCAACCCGGTGGTGCGCAGGGTGGCGAGCGCGCCGATGGCCATCGAGTCGTTGAGCGCCACGATCGCGGTCAACTCCGGGTCGGCGTCGAGCAGTCGGGCGGTGGCCTCGGCACCACCGTCGCGGTCGAACTCCGCGTAACGGATGCGTCGTTCGGGCAGCTCACGGCCCTGCTCGGTGAGCGCCTGCCGCAGACCGGCCAGCCGGTCGGTCGTGGTGGTCAGGATGCGCGGGCCGGCGATCACGCCGATCGCCCGGTGCCCCAGGCCGCACAGCTCCCGCCCGGCCAGGTAGCCGCCGGCCCGGTTGTCCGGCATCACCGCGTCGCCGGAGTGCTCGTGCCGGCCGATCACCGCCACCCGCCCGCCGGTGGCCTCGTACGCGGCGAGCTTCTCGTTGAGCTGCCGGGTGAACGCCTCGTCGTGGTAGCCCGAGCCGGCCAGGATCAGCGCCGCCACCTGGTGGCCGCGCAGCAGCTCCACGTACTCCAACTCGCGGTCCGGGTCCCGGTAGCTGTTGCAGATCATCAGCAGCCGGCCCTGGTCGGTGGCGACCCGTTGCAGCCCTCGGGTGATCTCCGCGAAGTACGGGTCGGAGACGTCGTGCACGATCACCCCGACCGCGCTGCGGTGCGAGCGGGCCAGCAGTTGGGCGTGCGCGTTGGGCACGTACTGCAACTCGGCGACGGCGGCGAGCACCCGCTCGCGAAGCTCGTCGGTGACCGGTTTGCTGCTGCCGTTGATGACGCGGGAAGCGGTGGCGGGTGAGACGCCCGCCCGGCGGGCCACATCGGACAGGGTCGCCATGGCCCGCCCCCTCGATCTGTTGACGGCGTTTCGTCGTGCCGGCTAGCGTCACCGTACCGCAGAGAAAGCCCTTTCCCGCAGGGAGGCACTGCCGTGTCCGATCGCTTCGCGGTACGTCAACCCGACGACCCTCCCGCCCGTAGCTCCACCCGCCCTGATCGGGCGGCACCGCTGCCCGGCGGAATCGGGGTGTCCCGGCTGCGCGTCTACGACACGGTGGCCCCCGACGGCCTGGTCGGCGGCACTCCGCACGTGCACCTGTGCTGCACCGAGGGGTACGTGGTGACCGACGGCGAGGGCGCGGTGCAGACCCTGACCACCGCCGGTTTCCGGGAGACGTCGCTGCGGCCGGGGGTGGTGGTCTGGTTCGAGCCGGGCACCGTGCACCGCCTGGTCAACAGGGGCGGGCTGAGCATCGTGGTGCTCATGCAGAACAGCGGCCTGCCCGAGGCCGGCGACGCGGTGCTGACCTTTCCGCCGGAGGTGCTGGCCGACCCGGCCGCGTACGTCGCGGCGGCGGCGTTGCCCGACGGGGGAGCGCCGGGTGCGGATGTGCACGCCGCGTACCGCAGGCGGGATCTGGCGGTCGCCGGTTTCCAGGCGCTGCGCTCCGGCGGTCCGGCGGCGCTGGCCGCGTTCCATGCCGCCGCTGTCGCGTTGCGCCAGCCGTTGCTGGGGCGGTGGCGGCAGCGGTGGGAGGATGGCGCGGGCCGTGCCGCCGCCGGCACCGCCGGGCAGCTCGACGCCCTGGAGCGGGGGGATGCCGGGCACCTGGGCGACGCCGGGGTGTACGCGGTGGCCGCGCCGGTCGAGCACGGCCGGTTGGGCATGTGCGGCCTCCTCGACACCTACCCGGCGGCCGGCTGACGGTCCGCAGGGCACCACCGCATCGACTGTGGACCGGTGGGGTTCCACTCGGTTTCACTGAGGTCGGGGTGTCCGAAGGCCGTCGACAGCCCGGTTTTCAGCAAGCCGAGTCGATCTCGCAGCGATCGGCGCCGGCTGGGTCGGCAATCGAACCGAATAGATCGAGGAAAGGCCTTGCCCGGCGTGAGGGTGCCGCCTACGCTCCAGGAAAGCGTTTGCCTGATCCGCCGACCGGCCCGCTTCACGAGCGCCGTGCCGGGCCCCGAGGAGGTTCCGCGTGACCGAGAACTCTTTGGACACGGCGGGCCGGCGGGCCGCCGACCAGACGGGCGGTGCGCGGGCGGCCGCCTCCGGGCCGGAGAGCCTCGCCGCGCCGGAGGCCGCTGACAGCGCGACGTCGTCCACAGCGGTGGCACCGCCACCCGGTGGTGGCCGTCCGCCACGCCTGACGCTCGGCCGGCGGGCGGTGGTCTTCGCCGACTCGCTCTGGCGTCCGGCGCTGGTGCTCGCGGTCTTCTTCGTCGCCTGGTGGTTCGTGGCGGCCCGGGAGTACGTCCCGAACTACCTGGTGCCCACACCCGGCCAGGTCTGGGAGACGATGACCACTCAGTGGTCCGAGCTGGCGCGGCACACAGTGGTCACTCTCTACGAGACGGTGCTCGGCTTCGTGCTGGCCGCCGCGTTGGGCCTGGTCACGGCGGTCGCCATCGCCTACTCCCGCACCCTGGACAAGGCGCTCTACCCGATCGTCCTGTTCGCTCAGGTCATCCCGAAGATCGCCATCGCGCCGCTGCTGGTGGTCTGGTTCGGCCTCGGCCTCACCCCGAAGATCATCCTGGCGGTGCTGATCGCGTTCTTCCCGGTGGTCATCTCCGGGGTGGCCGGGCTGCGCTCCACCGACCCGGAACTGCTCGACCTCGCCGCCACCATGGGCGCCGGCCCGTGGCGTACCTTCCGCAAGATCCGTTTTCCGAACGCGTTGCCGCACCTGATGGCCGGCCTGAAGGTGGCCGTCACCCTCGCCGTGGTCGGTGCCGTGGTCGGCGAGTTCGTCGGCGCCAGCGAAGGGCTCGGCTACGTCCTGTTGCTGGCCAACGGCAACCTCGACGCCCCGCTGCTGTTCGCCGACCTGATCCTGATGTCCGCCATCGGCATCGTCCTGTTCGTCCTGGTCGAGATCGCCGAAGCACTGCTCATTCCCTGGCACGCCAGCCGTCGCGCCGGCGTGTCCCTCACCACCTCCTGACCGACCCCATCACGGAGGCACCGATGAAACGCACCGCCACCACCATCCTGGTCACCGCCGCCCTGCTTCTCACCGCGACCGGCTGCGGTGGGGACGACCCCGCCGGCAGCACCAACGCCGACGGCAACAAGCAGGTCACCCTCACCCTCAACTGGGTGCCCTACGGCGAGCACGCGCCCTTCTACTACGGCCTGCAGAAGGGCTACTACTCCGCCGAGGGCATCGACCTGAAGATCCTGCCCGGCAACGGCTCGGGCAACACGGTCAAGCAGGTCGCCCAGAAGCAGACCGACTTCGGTTGGGCGGACAGCCCGGTGCTGCTCAAGTCGGTGGCCAGCGGGATGCCGGTGCGCAGCCTCGGCGCGTACCTGGAGAAGGGACCCTCCTCGGTGGAGTTCTTCACCGAGGAGAACATCAAGACCCCGGCCGACCTCAAGGGCAAGACCGTCGGTGGCACCCCCGGCGACGCCCTCTACGCGACCTTCCCGGCCTGGCTGGAGAAGAACGGCGTCAAGAAGGACGACGTCAAGGTGGTCAACGTCGACGCCGCCGGCAAGATCGCCGCCTTGGCCGAGGGCAAGGTCGACGCCATCATGGGCTTCTTCCACGACCAGGCGCCCACCATCGAGAGCAAGACCGGCAAGAAGGTCGACGTACTGCTCTTCGCCGACTACGGGATGAACCTGCTCGGCACCGGTCTGGTCGCCAACACGCAGACCCTGCAGAAGGACCCGGAGCTGGCCCGCAAGTTCGTCCGGGCCACGCAGAAGTCCTGGGCCGACGCCGCCCGGGACCCGGCCGGCGCGGTGAGCGCGATGGCGGCCTTGGCCGAGAACGAACCGGCGCCCGAGGTGCTCACCAAGCAGCTCACCCTCAACCTGCCACTGATCGGCGCGGACGGCCCGCCCGGGGTGAACACCGAGGCCCAGTGGACCGAGACCATCGAACTGATGTCCCGCTACGCCGAGCTGAAGGACCCGGGAGCGCCCAGCGCCTACTGGGACTCCTCGTACGCGGCGCAGGGGTGACCCGGTGACCCCCGCGCCGGCAGCCACCGGCACCGCCATCGGGATGTCCGGGCTGACCGTCCGGTTCACCACCCGGCGGTCGCAGACCACCGCCCTGGACAACGTCTCACTGGACATCGAGCCGGGCGAGTTCGTCACGATCGTCGGCCCGTCCGGCTGTGGCAAGTCCACCCTCCTGAAGATCGTCGCGGGACTGGTCACGCCGACCAGCGGCGAGGTGTCGTTGCTGCGGCGTCCGGTGCGCGGGCCGCAGAAGGAGATCGGCTTCGTCTTCCAGAAGGCCGCGTTGCTGGAGTGGCGCGGCGCCCGGGCCAACATCCTGCTCCAGGCCGAGATGCGCGGCATGGACCGGACGACGGCGGCCCGCCGCGCCGACGAGCTGATCGAGATGACCGGTCTGACCGGCTTCGAGAAGGCGTTGCCGCACGAGCTGTCCGGCGGCATGCAGCAGCGGGTGGCGCTCTGCCGCGCGTTGCTGCACTCGCCGCCGGTGCTGCTCATGGACGAACCGTTCGGCGCCCTGGACGCGTTGACCCGCGAGCAGATGAACGCCGAGCTGCACCGGATCTGGCGGGAGACCGGGACCACAGTGGTGCTGGTCACCCACTCCATCGCCGAGGCGGTCTTCCTCGGCACCCGGGTCGTGGTGATGAGTCCCCGGCCCGGCCGGATCATCCGCACCTTCCCGGTCGAGCTGCCGGCGCACCGCGACTACGCGCAGGTGATGTCGGATCCCCGCTTCGACCGGCTCGCCACCGACCTGCGTGGGTTGCTCGGCAGCGCGGCCGCCAACCACTGAACGCGGATCGGCACGACCAGCATGACGGAAGGAACACCATGACCCGCAGGTCGATCGGCATCATCGTCAACGGCGTGACCGGACGGATGGGCTACCGGCAGCACCTCGTCCGGTCGCTGCTGGCCATCCGCGAATCCGGTGGTGTGGCGCTGGCCGACGGCACCACCATCTGGCCGGAACCGGTACTGGTCGGGCGCAACGAGACGAAGCTCCGGGAGCTCGCCGAGCGGCACGGACTGACCGACTGGAGCACCGACCTGACCTCGGCGCTGGCCCGCGACGACATCGAGATCTACTTCGACGCGCAGGTCACCCAGCAGCGGGAGAAGGCGATCCGGCAGGCCATCGAGGCCGGCAAGCACATCTACACGGAGAAGCCCCTGGCCGAGGACACCGCGGCCGCGCTCGACCTGGCCCGGGCGGCGGACGCGGCCGGCGTACGGACCGGTGTGGTGCAGGACAAGCTCTTCCTGCCCGGTCTGCGCAAGCTCAAGCGTCTCGTCGACGGCGGCTTCTTCGGTCAGATCCTGTCGGTACGCGGCGAGTTCGGGTACTGGGTCTTCGAGGGCGACTGGCAGCCCGCGCAGCGGCCGTCGTGGAACTACCGGGCCGAGGACGGCGGCGGCATCGTGGTGGACATGTTCCCGCACTGGCACTACGTGCTGGAGGAGCTGTTCGGCACTGTCAACGCGGTGTCCTGCGTGATCGCCACGCACGTGCCCGAGCGGGTGGACGAGGCCGGCCACGCGTATCCGGCCACCGCCGACGACGCCGCGTACGCCATCTTCGAGCTCGACGGCGGGGTGATCGCGCAGATCAACTCATCGTGGACCGTGCGGGTGTACCGCGACGAGCTGGTGGAGTTCCAGGTCGACGGCGTCGAGGGCAGCGCGATCGCCGGCCTGCGGTCCTGCCGGGTGCAGCACCGGGCGGTCACCCCGAAGCCGGTCTGGAACCCGGACCTGCCGGCAACCGAGAACTTCCGCGCCCAGTGGGCCGAGGTGCCGGACAACGAGGAGTTCGACAACGGCTTCAAGGTGCAGTGGGAGGCGTACCTGCGGCACGTCGTGGCCGGCGAGCCGTTCCGGTGGGACTTCCTGGCCGGCGCGCGTGGGGTGCAGCTCGCCGAGCTGGGGCTGCGCGCGGCCCGCGAGGGCATCCGCGTCGAGGTGCCGGAGCTGCGCTCATGACCGCGGCCGTGGTGTTGCCGGGTGGGCGACGGCACCGGTTCGCCGGGGGAAGCGGCTTCGCCCGACCGGACGCGTCGGCGACCAGCCGGATCGCGTACGCCGCCGCGCACGTGGTCGCCGATCCGGGCGCGGAGAACGTGCCGGGCGCCCCGGCGGCGGTGGACTGGGACACCACCCTCGCCTTCCGGCGGCACCTGTGGTCGTACGGGCTGGGGGTCGCCGAGGCGATGGACACCGCCCAGCGGGGGATGGGGTTGGACTATCCGGCGACCCGGGAGCTGATCCGGCGCAGCGCCGCCGAGGCCCGCGCGGTGGGTGGGCGGATCGTCGCCGGGGTCGGCACCGACCAGTTGCCGGCCGGTCCGGCCACCCTGGCGGCGGTCACCGCCGCGTACGCCGAGCAGCTCGACGACGTGCGGGCGGCCGGCGCCCGGCCGGTGCTGATGTGCAGCCGGCACCTGGCCGCCGCCGCGCGCGGCCCGGAGGACTACCTACTGGTGTACGACGAGCTGCTGAGCGCCGCCGACGAGCCGGTGGTGCTGCACTGGCTGGGCCCGATGTTCGACCCGGCGTTGACCGGTTACTGGGGTGCTGTCGACCTGGACCTGGCGGCCGACACGGTCGTCGAGCTGATCAAGACCCACCAGTCCACAGTGGACGGAATCAAGGTGTCGCTGCTGGACGCCGACCGGGAGATCGCGTTGCGCCGTCGCCTGCCGGCCGGGGTACGCCTCTACACCGGTGACGACTTCCACTACCCGGAGCTGATCCGGGGCGACGAGGTGGGTCACTCCGACGCGCTGCTCGGGGTGTTCGCGGCCATCGCACCGTCCGCCGCCGCCGCGCTGGCCGCCCTGGACCGGGGGGACCTGACGGCGTACGACGAGATCTTCGCGCCCACCGTGCCGCTGGCCCGGCACCTGTTCGCGGCGCCGACCTGGCACTACAAGACGGGGATCGTGTTCCTGGCGTGGTTGGCCGGGCACCAGGACCACTTCACCATGGTCGGTGGCGCGCAGTCCGGGCGGTCGCCGGCGCACCTGGCCATACTGCTCACCCTGGCCGACGCCGCCGGGCTGCTGCCCGACGCCGAGCTGGCCGCCGCCCGCGCCCGGGCCCTGTTCACCGTGGCGGGGGTGGCCCAATGAGCCTGACCCGCTTCTCGTTCAACCAGGCCACCGCGCAGCGTTGGCCGTTGCCGGAGGTGGTGGCCGGGTGCGTGGCGGCCGGCGTGCCGGGTATCGGCCTGTGGCGAGAGCCGGTGGCCGAGTACGGGTTGGCCCGTTCGGCGAAACTGGTCCGCGACGCGGGTCTCGCCGTCACGTCGTTGTGCCGGGGTGGGTTCTTCACGGCTGACGACTGGCGCGCGGAGAACCTGCGGGCCATCGAGGAGGCGGCCGTCCTCGGGGCCCCGGAGCTGGTGCTGGTGTCCGGTGGGTTGCCCGCCGGCAACCGGGACATCGACGGCGCCCGGCGTCGGGTCGCCGACGCGATCGGCGAGTTGGCCCCGCACGCCGAGGCCGCCGGGGTGCGGCTGGCCATCGAGCCGCTGCACCCGATGTTCGCCGCCGACCGGTGCGTCATCAGCACCCTGGGTCAGGCGTTGGACATCGCCGAGCGATTCGACCCGGCGGTGGTCGGCGTGGTCGTGGACGCGTACCACGTCTGGTGGGATGACACGGTGTACGCGCAGGTCGCGCGGGCCGCCGACCGGATCGCCGCGTTCCAGGTCTGTGACTGGGTGACCCCGCTGCCGGAGGGGGTGCTGCTCGGCCGGGCGTTGCCCGGCGACGGGTGCATCGAGCTGCGCCGGCTGCGCGAGGCGGTCGACGCGGCCGGTTACGTCGGCCCGATCGAGGTGGAGGTCTTCTCCGCCGAGGTGTGGGCGCGTCCGGGCGCCCAGGTGCTCGACGCGGCGATCGCCGGGTACCTGCGCCACGTTGTCTGACCTGCCCGAACGGCGGTGGCCGGCGGCGGTCGGCGCCTGGCTGGGCATTGGCACCGCACCCGCCACGCTGGTGCTCGGCGCGGCGATGGCCGCCCGGCACGGCGGCGCGGTGCCGGTGGCCGGGCTGCTGATCGGCGGGGCGCTGATGGCGGCCCTGCTCTGGGGGCAGGGCCGGATCGGTCTGCGACGGCCGCTCGGCGACGGTGCGCCGTTGACGGCGGTGCTGCCCGCGTACCTGGGGGACACCTCGCGGCTGCTGCTGGCGGCGGTGCTGACGGCGTCGATGATCGGGTGGAACGGGTTCAACGTCGGCCTCGGCGGGGCGTCGCTGGCGGCGCTGACCCACCTGCCGGCCTGGGCCGGGCCGGCGTTGCTGGAGGTGGCGGTCCTCGCCGTCTCGTGGGCGCCGGCCCGGCTCGGCAACCGGGTCGCGGTGCTCACCACGCTCAGCGCTGTAGTGCTGGTCGGCTGGTGCCTGACGGTGCTGCCACCACCGGGTGCGCCGGTCCGGCTGGCCGCCGGTGGGCTCGTCGACGCCGCGGCGCTGATCGGGTACGCGGCGGTGTTCGCGCTGCGCGCGCCGGACTTCAGCGTGGGTCTTGCCCGGCGGCGGGACCTGGCCTGGTGCGTGGGGTTGTTGGTCGGGCCGGCGTTGCTCGGCGTGCTCGCCGGTGCCGGCCTGTGGCTGCGCACCGGCTCGGCCGACGTGGTGGCGTTGCTCGCCGCCGGCTCGGGTCTGGCCGGGTACGCGAACCTGTTCGTCGCGGTGGCGGTCTTCGCGGCGGCTCTGACCACCACGTACTCCGGTTCGTTGGCGTTGCGTGGCCTGGCTCCCCGGCTGCCGGTGCGGGCGGCGATGCTGCTCGTCGCGGTGCTCGGCGGTGTGCTGGCGGTGGCGCGGTTCGACCGTCTGGTGCTGCAGTGGTTGACGGTGCTGGCCGCCGCGCTGCCGGTGCTGGTGGTGCCGATGGCCGTGGAGGCGGCGGCCCGTCGGCGCGGTCGGGTCCCGCGTACCGTGCCCGCCTGGTGCTGGGTGCCGCCGGCGCTGCTCGCGGTGGCCTGCACGCTCGCCGGCGTGGGTGCCGCCCCGTTGCTCGGGCTGGTCCTCGCCGCGGCCTGCACGGTGCTCTGGCGCCGCCGAGGTGGCGGAGGCCACTCGGTTGGTGGCGCTTAGCGGGTGGCGTGCGAGCCGTGGTCGCTGACCTGGGCATCGAACCAGTGGTGCAGGGCATCGCGAAGCGCCGCGTCGTCTGTGGCGTAGGTGACGCGCGCGCCGCCGGGAACCGCCTCGTACGTGATGGTGATCCGCCCGCCGTGTGCCCGAAGCGTTGCCAGGCCCGGCATCTCGGCGCCGTGGATGCGGGCGGGGTCGCTGAAGTCACCGCGCCGGAACCGCTCGACCTCGGAGCTCAGGTGGTGTTGGACCAGGGTGACCTGGGTGGTGTCCTGGGGATCGTCGGCGACCACGGTCTGCACGCCGCCGGTGTCGCTCTTCGTGAAGCGGTGCGTGGTGCGTTCCAGGTCGAACGGCATGACGGAATCCCCTCGATCGGCGACGTCAGACTGCCGATCGGAGGTGGTCGTTGTCGGTATCGACGGCGCGGAGTCGTCGGCGCAACCGCCGGTCAGCGTGGCGGCGGCGATGGCCGCCAGGAGGAGAGCCCGATGGGGGCGAGGGCGGTCAGAACGGTTCACCGGTGGCCTCCGCGAGGGTCTGGAGCGCACGCACCACTGCCGCGCGCTGGTCGTCGGGCACGTGATCGAGCAGGGCGGTGAGCCGGGTCCGACGGGCATCGGCCTGTCGGGTGGCGGCCGTGGCGCCTGCGGGAGTCAGCAGAAGCAGAACGCCACGACCGTCACCCTCGGCCGTCTCTCGGTGCACCCAGCCCCGGTTGACCAGGTTGCTGACCAGGCGGCTGACGGTGCTCTTCTCCAGACGCAGCCGGCGAGCCAACTCCACCTGCCGGATCTGCCCCTCCCGAGCAATCTCCACCATGGCGTGCGCCTCCGACACCGGCAAGGGCTGCCCGCAGGGTGTCCGGTCCGGCTGATGGAGGCCGAAATTGCGGACGAAACGCATCAGTGCTTCCTGCGCCGCGTCGAGCTCACCAGCCTGCATGGTTCGACAATACAACCAGATGGTTCGGCCGTTCAACCATTGTGGAGAGCCGCGTCGGAGCCTCTTGGGAGACCTGCTGGACGGTCACCCCTCCGTCGGGCCGACTCTGACCGGGGCGTACGCCCTGTGCCCGCGGGGTCCGGAAAAAGTGATCTAGGCGCGGCCGGCAGAACGTGATCTTATACGCACCGGCGATCCGTAACACCGCGCAAACCATCGATTAACCATCGGCGGCTTAGGTGGGGGAGCGCTCCCATGAGCGGGTCGCGTTCGATGAACAGCTCCACAAGGGAGCAACCGAAAGGAGCCTCGTGGCTACAGGCACGAGCAGAGACAGGGTGCGAAGACTAGCGATACCGACGCTGGTCTTCGCCCTGATCGCCGGCACCGCCGGCATCGCGGGACCGGCGTCGGCGGCCCCGGCAGGAACCAAGGGCGGCGGCGCGGGCGGGTACTTCACCCCCGGGTCCGACAAGAAGGTCATCCTGACCGACGGCGCCGACCGCCGACCGGGCGGCAGGAACGCGGCCGAGCAGCAGGCCACGGCGGACGAGAGCCGCCCGGGCAGGTACATCGTCGAACTGGCCGAGGAGCCCCTGACCTCGTACGCCGGTGGTTCGTCCGGGCTGGCGCGAACCCGCCCGGAGGCGGGTGACCGGCTGGACGTGACGTCCGCGCCGGCGCGGGCCTACCGCAGCCACCTCGACGCGCAGCGCAGCGCCGTCGCCGCCGCCGCGAAGGTCCAGGTCACCGCCGCGTACACCACCGCCTTCAACGGGTTCTCCGCGAAGCTGACCACCGAGCAGGTGACCGCGCTGCGGGCGGACAAGCGCGTCCGCGCCGTCACCGCCTCACGGGCGCTGGGCACCCCGACGCCCCCGCCCACCGCTCCGATCGCGACCACCACGGCCACCGCCACCCCTGAACAGCGGGACCAGTCGGCGGGAGCGGACACCGCCGGCAGGCCGGACACCCCCGGCAAGCCCGGCCCCGGTACCGGCGCGGGCATGGTGATCGGTGTCCTGGACACCGGCATCTGGCCGGAGAGCGCGTCGTTCGCCAAGAAGATGCCCGCCCCCGCGAACTGGCGCGGCACCTGCCAGACCGGTGTCGCCTTCGTGGCCGAGCACTGCAACGGCAAGATCGTCGGCGCGCGGTACTTCGCCGACTCGTGGCTCGCCTATGGCGGCACGGTGCCCGAGGGTGAGATCCTGTCGCCCCGCGACGTGGCCGGGCACGGCACGCACACGGCCTCCACCGCGGCCGGCCTGTCGCTGCCGAACGTCACCATCGACGGTCGCCGCTTCGGCCCCGTCTCCGGCGTGGCCCCGGACGCCCAGATCGCCGTCTACAAGGTGCTCTGGGGTGGCATGGGCTACGACGCCGACATCATCGCCGGCATCGACGCGGCCGTCGCGGACGGCGTGCAGGTCATCAACTTCTCGATCGGCTCCCAACTCGGCGACTGGGAGGCGAACACCCCGATCGGCATCGCGTTCCTCAACGCCACGCTCGCCGGGGTCTTCGTGGCCGCGTCCGCCGGCAACACCGGCATCGTGAGCGGGGCGATCAGCAACGCGGCACCGTGGGTGACCACTGTCGGCGCGGCGGTGACCAAGCTCGACGAGGCGACGGTCAAGCTGGGCGACGGCACGAAGCTCGTCGGCGGCTCGCTGGACGCCCTGCCCGGTGGCGACTCGCTGCCGATGGTCTTCGGTGACCAGGCCGGCTCGCCCGACCTGGGCGCGGTCTACTGCGAGCCCGGCAGCCTCGACAGCGCCAAGATCAAGGGCAAGGTCGTCGCCTGCGCGCTGTCCGACATGTTCGGCTCCGCCGCCGAGATCAAGGCCAAGGGCGGGGCGGCGATGGTGGTGTTCGACCCGGTCGGCAACTACCGGATCAACTCCATCTTCAACTTCCCGGTGGTCTACCTGCCCACCGAGAAGCAGGCCGGCACCCTCTTCAACTACCTGATGCGCCACCCCACCGACGCGAAGGCCTCAGTGCGCAGCGGCGGTGACGGCTCCAGCGTCCCCGGCCTGCCCAGCGTGGCGGACTTCTCCTCCACCGGCCCGGACAAGGTGACCCTCGGCGTCTTCAAGCCGGACCTGGTCGCACCGGGGTCTGACATCATCGCGGCGGTCTCTCCGGCGGGCAACTTCGGCCGGAACTACGACGCGTACTCCGGCACCTCGATGGCCTCGCCGTACGTGGCCGGCGCGGCGGCGATCCTGCGCGCCACCCACCCGGACTGGTCGCCGGGCGCGGTCGCCTCCGCGCTGCGGACCACCGCCACCGACACCGTCGGCACCACCGACCCGCTGGAGCAGGGCAGCGGGTTCATCAACCTGGCCAAGGCCACCGACCCGGGCCTGGTCATCCAGCCGACGGCGAAGGAACTGGTCACGTTCAGCGAGACGGCCCAGCCGGACGGCAAGGAACTCAACCTGCCGGCCATCTCGTTGCGTGAGTACGACGGCACCCGCCCGGTGACCGTCACCCGCACCCTGACCAACGTGGGCAAGACGAAGGAGACCTACCGTTCGTCGGTGTCCGGCCTGCCCGGCATGAAGGTCACCGTGTCGCCGGCGTCGGTGACGCTGGCGCCTGGTCAGTCCGCCACGGTGACCATCACCGTTCGTCGGGGCGGCGCACCCTGGGACCGGTACGTGACCGGCTCGATCACCTGGCAGGGCAAGGCACACAGCGCCCGGATCCCGGTCGCCGCCCGCCCGTGGGGCATCACCCCCCGGCCGTACGCCGACGACGGCGAGGAGTTCGGCCGGATGACCAACGGTGCGTTCGGCTCGGTCCAGCCCGGCTTCACCGGACCGTTCGTCGGCCGTAGCACCGGTTACACGCCGATGCGGCGGACGTCGTACTCGATGCCGGCCGGCGTCTACGGCGGCGTGTTCGACCCGAAGGCGACCGGTGTGAAGAAGGTCGACTTCACAGTGCCGGCGAACACCGCCGGCATCGTGGTCGAGACCACCACCGATGACCCGAACACCAACCTCGACCTGTACCTGTACAAGGGCGACAAGCTGATCTACAGCAGTGACAGGTACTGGACCAGCACCGAGCAGGCCTACAAGTTCCTGCCCGAGCCGGGGCGCTACACGGCGTACGTGTTCGCGCAGTACCCCGGCGGTCCCGTCGTTGACTTCCAGCTCGGGCACGCCATCATCGGGCGCAACACCACGTACGCGGGTGCCACGTTGGAGGCTCCCGCCAGTGTGGAGCGCGGCCTGACGTACTCGTTCAAGCTGAAGCCGACAAAGCCGCTGGCCGACGGCGACTTCTGGGCGTACACCGAGTGGAGCACCAACGGCACCGTCGTCCCCGGCAACCTCGTCTACACCCAGCAGAGTTCCTGGGAGTAGACCGTTGTGAGCTGTGGGGCGGTGCCGTCGCGCACCGCCCCACAGTCCGCGTCCGGATCAGTCTGGGCGCGCACCGTTCGGTGAGCAACACCGTCGTGCGACCGCCCGGTCGGTGCGCCCGCGCTGCTCGGCGAGTGCGGGCAACTCGGTGTTGCCGGCGAGCTGCCACCGGTGGTGGGCGGAGATCGACCCCGCCCACCACCGCGTGACGGTCAGCTGACCGTGATGGTCAGGTTGATCGAGCGCGTTTCCCCACTGCTGTAGGTGGTGGTCACCCGAGCGGTGAAGGTGCCCCTGCGGGGGTAGGTGTGGGCGATCGAGCGCAGCGTCGCCCCGTGCGTGACGGCGCTGTTGTCACCGAAGTCCCACGCGTAGTCGGTGATGCTCTGCCCGGACGGTGCCGTCGCGGTGGCCGTCAGCGTGGTGTTCAGCGTTCCGGTGCCGCTGGCCGGGTTCGCCGCCAGTGACAGCGTCCCGCCCGGCTCCTGCTTGACCCCGGCGCCGTTGAACCGTAGCCAGTCCAGGGCGAGCAGGTCCGGGGTGCCACCGGTCTGGGCGGCGTTGACGAACCTGGCGTACAGGGTGGTGGTGCCGGTGGGCTTGTTGGTCAGCGTGACGGTGGGGGAGACCAGGTTGTCCCATCCACCGGTCGAGCCGATGGTGGCACTGCCGATCAGCGTGCCGGTGGGTGAGCCGGTGCGCAGTTCGATGGTGCCGCCGAGCCCGCCGTTGGTCACCCCGAGCGTCACCGACCCGATGTTGCGCAGGTCCGCCGGCCCGAACGCCACCCAGTCGTTGTGGTCGACCTCGCCGAGCCGCTTCCCGGCGCGGGCGGTGGCCCGGTCGTTGACGGTGACGCCGGACTGGGCGCTGAAGTGCTCCGCCTCCTTGCTCTTCGGCTGCAACTGGACCCGGGTCGAGCCGGTCAGCGCCGGTACGCCACCGGCCGCGCCGCCGTCGGTGTACTGCGCGGTGATCAGGGTGTAGAGGTTCTGCCCCGGCCCGTGGCCGTCACCGGCGTCGGCCTCGGTGGCGAGCAGCCCCGAGCAGCCGGTGTAGACGTCCAGCGGGTGGGCGTGCTGGTCGTGGCCGAGCTGCGTCTGCACCGTCACCTTGGCGCAGTCGATGGTGGCGTCCTCCGGGTCGGTGACCGTCACCGTGTACGGGATCTTGTCGCCGAAGTCGAAGAAGCCGCCGTCGGGGACGGTGATGGTGACCGTCGGTCGGGTGTTGCCGACGACCACCTCGGTGACGGCGGTGGCGGTCAACCCGTTGCCGCTGTTGCGGACGGTCAACCGGGCCGTGTACGTGCCGGCGTTGCTGTAGGTGAAGCTCGGGTTGGCGGCCGTCGAGTCGGTGCTGCCGTCGTTGGTGAAGTCCCAGGCGTAGCTGAGCGCCGTTCCGTCACCCGCCGTCGTGCCGGCCGAGGAGAAGCTGACCGACAGTGGCGCGCGCCCGCTGTCCGGGGTGGCGGCGATCTTCGCGGTCGGTGGCCGCCCGTTGGCGACGTAGTCGATCCGGTAGATGCCGGCTCCGGCGTTGCTGCCGCCGCGTCCGCTGCCGGTGCCCTCGCCGAAGTCGATGACGTAGAGCGAACCGTCCGGGCCGAACTCCGCCTCGAAGGGCTGGATCCAGCTCATGGTGTCAAAGATCCCGTTGATCGACTGGAGGTCACCCACGGCGGTCGGCGCGAAGCGGGCGTTGCTGAACGTCTGCGCCGTCTTGTGGATCGACAGCGTCTTGAACCACCTGCGGGTCAGCTCATAGGTGATCCACTTGCCCTCGAAGTACTCCGGGAACTTCGTGGTGCGGGGGTTGGCCGGGTCGTAGTCGTAGACCGGGCCGCTCATCGGCCCGCCACCGCCGGTGCCCAGCTCGGGGAACTGGGTCGAGGCGGAGTACGCGTACCAGACCAGCGCGGACCGGGCCGCCGGCAGGGTGGTCAGACCGGTGTTGTTGGGCGAGTTGTTCACCGGCGCGGCGCAGTTGAACTTCGCCCCGGAGGTGTTGGTGGCGAAGTTGTAGTCGTTGAACGGGATGTTGTTGCCCACGCAGTACGGCCAACCGAAGTTGCCGGCGCTGGTGATCCGGTTGAACTCGACAGTCCCCTCCGGGCCACGGTTGGGGTCGGCGGCGCGGGCGTCCGGGCCGTAGTCGGCCACCAGCACCGCATTGGTCTGCGGCTCGATGGTGATCCGGAACGGGTTGCGCATGCCCATCGCGTAGATCTCCGGCCGGGTCCTCGCGGTGCCGGCCGGGAAGAGGTTGCCGCTGGGCACTGTGTACGTACCGTCGGATTGTGGGGTTATCCGCAGGATCTTGCCGCGCAGGTCGTTGGTGTTGCCGGCGGTGCCCTGGGCGTCCCAGGCGGCGCGGCCGGCGCGTTCGTCGATCGGGGTGTAGCCGCTGGAGGCGAACGGGTCGGTGTTGTCACCGATCGCCGCGTAGAGCCGGCCGGCGCCGTCCATTGCCAGCGACCCGCCCATGTGCGAGTTGGCCCGGCCCTCGCCCCGGTAGGTGGGGACGGCCAGCAGGCGTTTCTCCGATGAGAGCGCGACGCTGTTGTTGGCGACGGTGAACCGGGACAGGTTGAGCTGTTTGAGGGTCTTGTCCGACCAGAGCAGGTAGATCCAGCCGTTGCTGGCGAAGTTGCGGTCCAGGGTCATGCCGAGCAGCCCGTCGGACTGGTCGGTCATCGCCGAGGTGTACGCGAAGTCCAGCAGCGTGGTGACCTGAAGCGTGTCCTGGTTGACCACCTTCAGCGCTCCGGTGCGCTGGATGTAGTAGACCTTGCGGTCCGGGCCGACGGCCAACTCGAACGGGTCGGCCAGGTTCTCGGTGACCAGGCCCACCCGTTCGAAGTTGCCGGTCTTGGTGGCCGAGCAGTCACCGGCGACCGCGCCGGCCGCCCACTCGATGCCGTAGCGCAGGTGCTCCAGGAAGGTGGCGCTGCTGAACTGGGAGCTGGCGTGCCCGCCGGCGGTGAACCAGGACCGGCCGCCGTCGTAGCGCTGACACCAGGAGTACGCGTGGTCGACGCCCTCGTCCAGGCCGTTGATCCCGTCGCGCACCTTGATCTGCGCGAGGGTGTGCACTTTGCCGGTCGGGTTGGTCCGCCAGTTGTACCACTCCTCGCTCTGCTCCCAGAGCTCCGGCAGGTTGCGGGTGGAGGGGTGCGCCCGGTCGAGCACCTTGACCCGGCCGGGGAACGTGCCACCGGTGGCGGAGAAGTCGGGGTGGTAGTCGAAGATCGTGCCGACCAGGCCCTCGTACCACTGCCAGTCGCGTTCGCTGGCCGAGGCGGCATGCAGGCCGGCCCAGCCGCCGCCGTTGCGGATGAACGTCTGCAACGCCGCCCGCTGGCTGGCGTTGAGCAGGTCGCCCGAGGTGGGCAGCGAGTTGGTGTTGTTGAACACGAGAGCGTCGAAGGTGGCGAGGTTGGCGTCGGTGAACGCCGCCGCGTCGGTGGTGGCGACGACCTCGAAGTTGTGGGCGGCGCCCAGCTGCTGGATCGCGGCGATGCCGGCCGGGATCGAGTCGTGGTAGAAGTTGGTGATCTTGGAGAAGACCAGCACCCGGAAGCGCGGGGCGGCCTCGGCGGGCAGGGCGGTGGTGGTGCTCACCACGGCGGCGACGGCGAGCAGGATCAGGCAGAACGCGCGGAGGTGTCGGGGCATGGGGGCGCTCCCTGTTGGACGGTGAGGGGTCGGAAAGCGCTTTCTCGCTGCCCGCATCACGGTACTGACAGCCAGTGACAACCGTCAATAGCGCTCTGGTAAGCGGTTTCCCGCGCCGTTGCGGCTGGTGACCTTTGCACTACGCTGCTTCCTGCGAGATGCGGCGATGAGGAGTACCGGTTGACCGACATGCGCGGCGACGGGCCGGAACGGCCCTGGGGTGAGCTGGTGACGGTCATCATGGACAGGTACGACGCGCTTCCGCCGCTGCGTCGGATTCGTCCGGAGGTGGAAGCGGCGGCGGCCGTCCTGGCTCGCACCGGTTTCATTCGCGCGGCCAGCGACCTTCCCCGCGACGGGCTCGCCGCCAGCGTGAAGGAAGCCATCCGCGAGTGGTCCCCGGACCCGCGCCGGCTGGTGGTCTACTGGGCCGGTCACGGCAAGGCCGTGCACGGCGGCGAGTTTTTTCTGTGCTGCCGGGACACCACCGGCCCGGAGCCGGCGCAGGAGACCGCGATGTCGGCGCGGCGGCTCGGTGAGCTGCTCGCCACGAAGGACGTCGCCGAGATCGTCGTCCTGGTCGACGCGTGCGGCGCCGGTGGTGCTGCGGACGAGATCGTCGACGGGTTCCGCCGGCAGGCGGAGCGTCGCGTCGCGGCCGGTGGCGGCCGGCCCAACATCGCGGTGATCAGTTCCGCGAGCCGGTTCGAGGTGGCGAAGGAACTCGTCTTCTCCCGGGCGCTCGCCGAGGTGCTCAGGGACGGCCCGCCACCGGATCCGTCGTACCTGCCGTGGACCGACCGGGACCGGCACATCACCCCGAACGAGCTGGCTCAGGCGCTGCGGGTGAAGCTCGCGAGCATTGATGCCGGCCGGATCCTGCAGACCCCCGACCATGACATGGCGGGCATGGTGGGCCGGTTCTTCCGTAACCCACGGCACCGCGGCTGGCTGCCAGACGTCAACGTCGACGAGCAGCGCCAGCGAAACGCGTTGCTGCCGGCGGACGTCGTCGAGCACTTCATGCTCAAGTTCCGGGGCATCGATGCCGGAGACGACCAGGGGTGGTATTTCACCGGTCGGCACACCGTACTGCGACGGATCGTGGCCTGGCTCAACGACGACCGGCCGGGCATGCTCGCCGTCACCGGGTCCCCGGGGTGCGGCAAATCGGCAGTGCTCGGTCGGCTGGCGATCCTGTCGGTCCCGGACTACCGGCAGGAGGTGGAGATCCACGGTGGCCTCAGCGGGGTCCCGGTGGACACCATCCCGACAGCCGGGTCGATCCACGCGGGAGTGCACGCCAAGAACAAGGCCATCCTGGACTGTGTCAACGAACTGTCCGAGGCCCTGAACATCACCGCGCCCAGCCGTGGTTGGCAGACCGCGAGCGAGTTCGTGCACCGGGTCAGCGAGGTTCGCCGTCACCGGGCGACGATCCTGCTGGACGCGCTGGACGAGGCACAGCACCGCGACATCCGCCTGATCGCCTCGGAACTGCTGCGACCGCTTGCCGAGCTGCCCGGCATCAAGGTCCTCGTGGCTACCCGGCCGGACCGCTCGGGCGACCCGGTGAGCGCCGAGCAGGGGCACCGGCCGTTGCTGCGTGCCCTGGGGGTGAGCGACGACCAGGTGATCTGGCTGGACCGCGACGCCGACCAGGACGCGGACATCGCCAGCTACTCGTTCCGGCGGCTGACCCACACCGCAGGCTCTCCCTACGTGGGACGCGACGGCGAGGCCCGGCGCGCGGCGGAGGAGATCGCCGCCCACAGCAACGGCGTGTTCCTCTTCGCCCGCCTCCTCACCCGACGACTCGCCCGGATGCCGCAGGTAGCGGACCTGGGATCGCCGCAGATGCGCAGCCTGCTCAGCGGCAGCGTGGTCGATGCCTTCGCCGAGGACCTCGCCCGCTTCGGCGACCACGAGCGCAGAGTCCGTGACCTGCTCACCCCGCTGGCGTGGGCGGAGGGCGCCGGGCTGCCGCGCCGGGACGTGTGGCTCACCCTCGCCAACGCCGTCACCGACGGCGGTCGGTACACCGAGGCCGACCTGCACTGGTTGATGGCCAACGCCGGCGCGCACCTGGTGGAGTCGAGCGAGGACGGCCAGGCCGTCTACCGGCTGTACCACCAGTCGTACAACGACTACCTCCGACGGGGCACCCAGACCCGGCGGGTGCAGGCGCTCATCACCAGGGCCCTGGTCGGCCTGACGACGATCGATGGCGTCCGTCGGTGGCCGGACGCCAATCCGTACGTCCTGCGGCACCTGGCGACGCACGCCGCTGCCGGTGACAGCCTGCCGGAACTCGTCGACGACAGCGCCTTCCTGCTCTACGCCGAGCCGACCCGGCTGTGGCGGGTCCTGGCCGGTGTCGACCACCGCGATCGGCCGTTGGTCCGGCTCTACTGGCGCACCGCCGCCGATTTCCCGGACATGTCCACCGCGCAGCGCGCCGCCGCGTTGCAGTCGGTGGCCCTCGCGCACGAGCCGGAAGCCCTGCCGCTGTTGCACCCGGTCGACGAAGTCCCCTGGCGGGGCCTGTGGGGCCGGGGCGAGCGCAGCGCCTTCCACCGACGCCTGGCCGGGCACACCAGCGCGGTGACCGCGGTGGCGATCCGTGAGGTGTCGCGCGACGTGGTCATCGCCACGGCCAGTGGGGACGGCACCGTCCGCGTCTGGGACACGACAGGCAACCACCGGGCGACGCTGCGGGGGCACCGCGCTCCGGTGCTCGCCGTCGAGATCGTCGCCGTCGACGGGCGGAACTTCGTCGCCACCGGTGGCGCCGACGGCACGGTGCGGCTGTGGGACCTCACCACCGGCGCGCAGGAGGCGTCGGTGAGCCACGCCGGCGGTTGGGTGCACGCGCTGGCGGCGGTCACCCTGCCGGACGGGCGGGCGTTGCTCGTCGGCGGCGACGAGGCGGGCAGCGTGCGGATCTGGGGGCTGCCGGCCCTGAACCTGCATGCCACCCTGCCGGACCATCTCACGACGGTGCGGGCGATCGTGACGGCCCAGGGCCGGGACGGCCGCTTCCTCATCGTCACCGGCGGCGACGACGGCCGGGTACGCCTCTGGGACCCCGAGGGGTGGGTCCTGCTGCGGACGTTGGGGACCACCGGTTGGATCTACGCGTTGGCGGCGGCCACCATCGGCGGTCGGCTCCTGCTGGCCACCGGCGGTGCGTTCGGCACGGTGACGCTGTGGGACGCGGGGACCGGCGAGTCCCACGTCAGCTGCACCGGTCACACCGGAGCGGTCAACGCGCTCGCCTTCGGTGAGATCGACGGCCGGACGGTGCTGGCCACCGCCGGAGACGACGGCGGTGTCCGCCTGTGGGACCCGGTGAGTGGCTCCGCGCTGCGCACGCTGCGGCATCCGCCGTCGGTGTACCACGCCGAATCCGACTGGGCCGGCGAAGGCCGCCGGATGCTGGCGCTCGAAGGGCCGGAGGGTCCCGGCGATGAGCAGGAGCCGCGCGACGATCCGCCCGGCGACCGGGAGTCGATCCTCGCCCTGGGGTTCAACACGGGTCGAGGGCCGGCGGTGCTGGCCACCGGCGGTGCCGACCGCACCTTGCGGCTCTGGGAGACAGTGACGTCGACCGGCGGCGCCACCCGGGACGACGGCAGGTTCACCACCAGCGCGGTGTTCACCCGGATCGGGTCCGAGCACGTGCTGGTGACCGGCGGCCGTGACGGGCGGGTGCTGGTCTGGGATGCGATGACCGGACGGGTCCGCCAGCCCATCGTCGGGGTCGGCGCGGTGAACGCCCTGGCGGTCACCGAGCTGGGTGGCCGGCCGGTCGTCGCCGTCGCCGCCGGCCAGTCCGTGCGACTGTGCGACGCCGCCACCGGCGACCTGTTGGACGCCACCCGTGGGAATGCCGTGCTGTCCGTCATGGCGGTGGCGTTCTGCGACCTGGGGGAGGGCGTTCTGGTCGCCTACACGGGCGACCTGGGGCAGCTTGTGCTGTGGTCTCCGGCGACGCACGAGAGGTGGACGGTGCAGACGGCGGGCGGTCGGGTCAACGCCCTCGCCGTCGCCGTCCACGGGGACCGGAGGGTCGTGGCGACGGTCGGCTTCTCCGACACCGTCGAGCTGCGGGATCTCGGTGGCGAAGAGGTGCAGCTGCTGGCCGGGCACAAGGGCTACGTGCGGGCGCTCGCGGCCGGTAACCTTTCCGGCCGATCAGTGCTCGCCACCGGCGGGCAGGACAACAACGTCGTGCTCTGGGACGTCGAGCGGGGCGAAAAGATCCACACCCTGCGGGGGCACGGGGAGGCGGTGAACGCGCTCGCCATCGGTGAGATCGACGGGCGCACGGTGCTGGCTTCGGGCGGCGACGACCGCACGGTGCTGCTCTGGGACTGCCGGACCGGCCAGCGTCTGGCCCAACTGACCAGCCAGACGGCGGCCGTACGCGCACTGACGATCATTGAACGTGACGGTCGGACGCTCCTGGCCAGCGGCGGCGACGACGGGGTTCACATGGTGGAGCTGCGGCGACTTCCGGTACCGCCCGAGCAGAGCGGGGCGACGGGCGGCCGCCGGCAGCGCGTCCCGGCGGATGGGCCGGTCTTCGCCCCGGAACCGGAGCCCTCCTCCATGGCGGCGACGCCGACCCCGCCGGAAGAGTCAGAGGGTCGGCGACGCCGCACCTGGATGCCCTGGCCCCGAGGGAACTGAACCATCCGAACCATCCGAGCGGAGGAGCCGCATGCCCACCCGTGACCTGGTCGTCATGGTGCCCGGGGTGACGGGGAGCGTGTTGACGCTGCCCGGGCGGGGCGACGTCTGGAATCTGTCCTGGCCCACGGTCGCCCGAGGCGCTGCGGCGTTCGCCCGTACCGTCGAACTGCTGCGCCTTGCCGAGGGTGCGCCGGGGACGGACGGGCTGCGGCCGGCGGGTCCGGTTCGCGGCCTCCACCTGTGGCCCGGGTTCTATGGCGGCCCCGGGTACGACCGCCTGCTGCGACAGCTCACCGATACCTTCGGCCCGGCTCTGCGGGTGTTCAGCTACGACTGGCGTCGGTCGAACCGGCACACCGCGAGGCTTCTGAACGAGCACGTACGGTCCTGGTTGGACGAGTGGCGGCGCGGCGCTGGCGGCCCGAGCGCCAAAGTCGTCTTCGTCTGTCACTCGATGGGCGGGCTCGTCGCCCGGTACCTCATCGAGGTGCTGGGTGGCCGGGAGCTGACCCGCCGACTGGTCACACTGGGCACGCCCTACCGCGGCTCGGTGAACGCGGTGCGGGCGTTGACCGGCGATGCCTTCCGGCCACTGCGTTCGCTCGGCTGGGACACGCTGCTGACCGACGTCACGCGGACCTTCCCGTCACTGTACGAGCTGCTGCCGACGTACCGTTGCGTGGACGTCGGCGGTGGACCGGCGAACGTGCGGGACGTGGCCCTGCCGGGGCTGCCGCCGGACGCGGTGGCGTCCGGACTGGCCTTCCATGACGAGATCGCCGCGGCGGTGCGGGTGAACGGCCGCCCCGAGTACACGGTTCACGCGGTCGCCGGCAAACGCCAGCCCACCTGGCAGAGCGTGACCGTCGACCGGGACGGCCTGTCGTACGGGAAGGCCTACCAGGGTCGGGACTATCTGGGCGACGGGACGGTGCCGCTGTTCAGTGCCGTGCCACCGGAGTGGGCCACCACCGAGGAGGCGACCTGCTTCGCCGAACGACACGGCCCGCTGACCGCGTCGCGTCGGGTGCTCGACGTGATCCTCGACAAGATCGATCCGGTCGACCTGGGGGAGATCCTGGCGCCGCCGGTGGAACTCGGCCTGGACGTGCCCGAGGTGGCGGTGGCGGACACGCCGCTGCCGGTGGTGGTGACCGCCGATCGGCCGGACCTGCTCCTGCACGCCCGACTCGAGTGCCCGGACCGCGGCGAACCGGTAGCCGTGACCATGCTGCGTCCCGACGGGCACTGCCGCTACGACGGCTACCTGCTGCCGCCGGTGGGGACCTGGCGGGTGGTCGTCGAGGCGGTGGCCGAGGTTCCTCCGGTGGCCATCTCCGACCTCGTCTTCGTGGCACCGGCGGGGTGAACCGCCGCTCTCCGGTGCGACGGGCTGGTGTCAGTCCGCGCGTGCCGGTTCCGCCGGCCGGGTGAAGAAGCGGACGATGTCGTCCGCCGCGGTAGGGGACAGCATCATGGCCTGGACCCGCGCGGACATCTCGGCGATCGGGTGGATCCTGGTGAACATCGACTCTTCGTAGCCACGGATCGCCGCGTTCGGGTCGGCCGGATCGGCGGCGAGTCGGCCGGCGAGTTCCGCCGCGTCGAGCATGGCCTGGTTCGCGCCCTCGCCGACCGGTGGCATGAGGTGCGCGGCGTCGCCGATGAGGGTGACGCCCGGCCGGTTGGCCCAGCGCGTACCGAGGGGCATCGCCTCGATCAGGCGTGGCGTCGGCGGGCTGTCGGCGGCCGCGATGAGTGCGGTGAGGCGGGGGGCCCAGCCAGCGAACAGGTCCAGCAGGGCACGCTTGCTGCGGTAGGTGTCGAGGGGCTGCTCCGGCGCGCGCAGCGAGATCCCGACCCGGAGGCTGCCGTCGCCGAGACGTTGGGCGGCCAGGATCTGGTTCGCGCCGACGCACCACAGGTTCCCGGGGCCGACCAACTCGGCGAGGTCGGGACGGCGCCGGTCGGCGTCCTCGACGCTGAGCTCCACCAGGGTCGCCACATAGGACAGCGCGACGTCGGTCAGCAGCGGGCGGACGACCGAGCGCGCGCCGTCCGCGCCGATGAGGATGTCGCAGCTGGCCCGGTGGCCGTCGTGGAACGTCAGATCCCAGCCCCCGTCGGGGCATGCGGTCGCCGCGACGAGCCGGTGCCCCCAACGAACCGTGCCGCTGGGCAGGGAGTCGAGCAGGAGATCACGCAGGGCGCTGCGGTCGATTTCGGGTCGCCCGGAGAATGAGCCGGGTTGCGGCACGTGGTGCACCAGGGTGCGCCCGGTCGGGTCGAGGATGCGATGTTCCTCGCCCTCGGGCCGCGCCTCCGACTGGAACCGGTCGGCGAGACCCGCCTCGGCCAGTGCCAGCTGCCCGGACTCCGGATGCAGGTCGAGGGCGCCGCCCTGGGGGCGCGCGGACCGGCTCGCCTCGCGGTCGTACACCACCGCGTCGATGCCGTGCCGGTGCAGGATCCGGGCCAGCGTCAACCCGCCGAGGCCACCACCGGCGATCGCGATTCGCGTTCTCATGGCGCTACCGTACACTGTATTTGTGGATACGCCGTACGGTAGTGAGCCGTTGTCAGTGTGGGAGCGGCCCGAACCTCAACCGAGGGCGGCGCCGGTGCCGTTGAGCCGGGACACGATCGCCGCTGCGGCGATCCGGCTCGCCGACGCGGGCGGCCTCGACGGGCTGTCGTTGCGCAAGATCGCCAAAGAGCTCGGTGTGGGCCCGATGCGGCTCTACGACTATGTGACCAACAAATCCGAACTCCTCGACCTCATGGTCGACGTCGTCTATGCCCGGATCGCCGAGGTGGCCCAGCACGCGCAGTGGCGCGCCACGCTGCTGGCCATCGCCCACGCGACCCGTGACGCCGCCCTCGCGCACGAGTGGTTCGCCGACCTGCTCGGCGGGCGGCCGCACCTGGGGCCGCACGCGCTCGCCGTGGGCGAGGCGACCGCTGCGGCGCTCAGCAAGGCCCCTGCCGTGCGTGACATCGACGACCTCCAGCGAGCCGTGGGCGCCCTCAACGCCTTCCTGGTGGGAGCGGTCCGCAGAGAGGTCACCGAGCGCCGCACCACCCGGTCCACCGGCACCGACCTCGCCGCCTTTCAGGCCCGCCTCGGCCCCTACCTCACCCGCATGTTGACGACCGGCAGGTACCCCACAGTGGCCCGGCTCGTCATCGACGGCGCGCACCTCAATGCCGAGGAGACCTTCCATCACAACCTGACCACCGTCCTGGACGGCATCACCGGCGAACCCCGCAGGTGACCCACCGCCGCGATGGCACTGCCGACTGAGCATCGGCTCGTTTCGTGAGGCCTGCGCGGCTTCACGCGGGGGGAGCCGGGGCGGAGGACCGCTCGTCCGACCCGCCCGGCGCGCTGATCGAGGCCGCGATGACCCGACTGGGCACCACCGGCGCGTCCCGCCCCGTGCCCCGCCGGTTGTCGCCGCCAGCGGATTCCTCGTGATAGTCCTGCTCCACGTTGACCGACCAGATGTCGTGCGTACTCCCGGTGGCGATGTTCTCGACGGTGAGCATCGCGGTCAGCATCGAGTGGTCCTGGTTGTTGTAGCGGTGCATGCCGTTGCGGCCCACCGGATGCACGTTCGGCACCGCCTCGGCCAGCCAGGCCCGGATCACCTCCACGTTGTGCTGGTAGCGCTCGTCGTACACCGGGTAGGCCTTGGGCATCCGCACGACGTAGCCGGCCTCCACCACACCGGGTCGGACCAACCCCAACCGCTCCAGCTCCGCGGTGGCCAGGGCCACCAGATCGGCATCCGGGGTACGCCACATCTCGTCGTCCTCGAACACGAAGTACTCCAGGCCCAGGCAGGTGCGGCCGTCCTTCACCAGGTACGGCGACCAGGAGCCGAAGTTCTGGATCCGGCCCACCCGCACCTCCGGGTCGTGCACGTAGATCCAGTTGTCCGGAAACGAGAACTCCGCCGGCACGACCAGGGCGACCGTCAGGAAGTCGCGGTAGCGCAGGTCGGCCGCGCAGGCCCGGACCTCCGGCGGGGCCGGCGGGTGCAGCGCGGCCACCAGCTCCGAGATCGGCATGGACGAGATCACGTGGTCGGCCGCCTCGGTGCGCTGACCGCCCGTGCCGTTGACGGTCACGCTGATCGCCCGTCGGCGGGCCGGGTCGCGGTGCACGGCGGTGACCCAGCTGCCGGTGGACAACTGCCCGCCCCGCTCGCGGACCCGCTCGGCGCAGCGTTCCCACATCATCCCCGGCCCGTACTTCGGGTACTGGAACTGCTCGATCAGGCTCGTCACGTCGGTGCGCCGACGCCGGGGCAGCAGCGCGTTGCGGATCGCCGTGGCCAGCGACAGGTTCTTGATCCGTTGCGCCGCCCAGTCGGCCTGCAACCGGTGCGCCGGCATACCCCACACCTTCTCCGTGTACGTCTTGAAGAAGATCGAGTACAGCCGCCAGCCGAACCGGGCCGACACCCAGCCCTCGAAGTGCGACTGGTCGCGTGGTGGTCGCAGCCGGGCGCGCGCGTACGAGCCGAGGCAGCGGGCGGCCTCCGGCAGGCCCAGGTTGCGCAGGGCGTTCATGGCGCTCAACGGGTAGTTGAACAGGGCTCCCCGGTAGAAGATGCGGCTCATCCGGGGCCGGGTCAGGAAGTCCTCGTCCGGCAGGATCTCGTGCCAGAACGCCTCGACCCGGGGCACCTTCGTGAAGAACCGGTGCCCGCCGATGTCGAACCGCCACCCGTCGCGCTCGACGGTCCGGCTGATCCCGCCGACCACCTCGTCGGCCTCGAACACCTGGACCGATCGGCCGTGCCGGAGCAGCTCGTACGCCGCGGTGAGCCCGGCCGGCCCCGCGCCGATGACCACCGTGCCGATGTGCTCGCTCATGCTGACGCGCTCCCCCTGCTCACCGCCATGGTTGAGGCGCGGCGTCTACCCGTTCTGCGCAGAATGTCACACTTGATGGCGGCTAGTCCTCGCTTCGGCGGGGCGCGCGGCGGCGTACCACGAGGAGAGCGACTCCCCACGCGGCCGGGGAGCGGGGGAGCGGGGCGGATGGACCGGTGGCGCACTGGCACGACGGCGCTGGCCGCCCGGGCGGTCGTGGCCGGCCGCGGCGCGGCGCGCCTGGCCCGTCGGGTGCCGGCGCCCTGGCCGTACGTCATTGCCCTGTTCCTGGGCGCGAAGCTGCTGCTCACAGTGCTCGGGCTCCTGGTCCTGCACGCCTGGGACGGTGTCCCCGGGGCCCCGCCGCCGGACGAGGCGCTGATGTGGGCGCAACAGCGGGAGATTTCCGGGCACCGGTGGCTGTCGTTCTGGTTCGCCTGGGACTCGCTGCTCTACCTGCGGCTGAGCACCCTGCCCCTGACCGAGCCGTGGCGAGACTTCGGCTTCCCCCTGCTGTACCCGTTCCTGGCCCGGCCGATCGGCGCGCTGCTGGGCGGCGACAACGCCCTGGCCCTGCTGCTGATCAGCAACGTCGCGTTCCTGCTGGCGCTCTGGTACGGCTACCGGCTGGCCGAGCTGCTGCTCGGCGACGCGCGCGCGGCCCGCCGGTTCACCCGGTACCTGGTGCTGCTGCCGACGGCGTTCCTGTTCCAGGCCGCATTGACCGAGTCGCTCTTCGTCTGCCTCGCGTTGGCCGCCTTCTACTACGCCGAGCGGAGGCGGTGGCTGCTGGTCGGGGTGGTCGGCTACTTCCTGGCGATGAGCCGCTCCGTCGGCCTGCTCGTGGTGCTGCCGCTGGCTCTGGTGCTGCTGCGCCAGCACGACTGGCGGCTGGGCCCGCGCGCCCTGCTCGGCTACCTGCGGATCGGGTGGCCGTTGTTGCTGCTGCCCGCCGGGTGGTTCACCTTCATGGCGTACTGCCGGTGGCGGGGTGGGGACTGGTTCGCCTACCAGCACGCGCAACAGACCGGGTGGGGGATCGAGGTGCAGAACCCGGTGCCGGTGCTGCTGAACGGGTTGACCGGGGAGCCACGCGACGCCGCCCGGGTGTGGTTCGCCGTGGCCGTCCTGGGCGTGCTGGTCGCCGGGTTCCGCCGCCGGGAACTGGCCTACCTGGTGTACGGCGTCCTGATGGTGCTGGTGCCGCTGTCGATGGGGCCGCCGGTGTACAAGAGCCTGCTGCGCTACCTGCTCGCGGTCTTCCCGGTGGCGCTGGTGCTGGCCCGCTGGGCCCGGCACGCCAGCGTCGACGTGTGGCTGACCGCGACGCTCGCCGTGGTGCAGGGCGTGCTGTTCGTGCTGTGGCTCAGCTACTGGACCCACATGATCATCTGATTGGGCGGACCGCCGGCCGGGCAGGATGAGCGGATGACCGAGTCACTGGTGCGCCTCGACGACCTGGGCGCCTGGCTGATCAAGGGCAACGCCGACCTGGTCGACCTCACCGCCCGGTTCGCCGCCGAGCCACTGGTGACGAGTTGGTGCGTCCGCCCCGGTTATCGGGCGCGGCTGATGCGCGCCGGGCACCCGGTGATCTTCTGGGCCAGCGGCAGCCGGGCCCGACTGCCGTACGGGGTGTGGGGCGTCGGACGGGTCACCGGAGCGGCCACGCCGGGCCCTGCGGGGCAGCAGTGGTCGGTGCCACTGGACCTGCCCATCCTCGCCGCCGGGGCCCGGGTGCCCCGCACCGTGCTGCGCGCCGACGACCGGCTCGCCGACCTGGAGGTGTTCCGGCAGCCGCAGGCCGCCAACCCCTCCTACCTGACAGTGGCCCAGTTCGCCGCCCTGCGCACCCATCTGCCACTGTGAGCGCGAGGGTGGCCGCGCCTCGCCGGAACTTTCTGTGCGAGCCTGTCACCGATGTTCGGAGCGTACGGAGTGGAGGCCCGGTGTTCGCAGTGCCGCTGACCGAGGACGTCGAGCTGCGCCCGCTGGAGCCGTGGCGGGCCGAGGAGTTCCTCGCCAACCTCGACCGGGCCCGGGAGCACATCCAGCCGTGGGTGTCGCCGACCTTCGTGGCCACCGACCTATCGTCGGCCCGAGCGGTCCTGCAGCGCTACGCCGACCGCTGGGCCAGCGACAGCGGCGGCATCTGGGGGCTGTGGTGGCGTGGCACCCTGGTCGGCGGGGTCCTGCTCGTGTCCTTCGACGTGACCCGAGGTGTCTGCGAGGTCGGCTGCTGGGTGGAGCCGGCAGCCGAGGGAAAGGGCATGGTCGCACCGGCGGTCCGCCGGCTCGTCGACTGGGCGGTGCGCGAGCGCGGCATCCAGCGGGTGGAGTGGCGCACCAACGCCGACAACACCCGCAGCAAGGCCCTCGCCGGTCGGCTCGGCCTGCGCCTGGACGGCACGCTCCGCCAGGTCGCCCCCGGCCCGAACGGCCGGATCGACCTCGAAGTCTGGTCCGTGCTGGCCGACGAGTGGTTGGCCGGATCGAGCGGGACGCCGGCCACTGTCCACTGACGACGCATTTCTGTCGTACCCGGGCGACACCATGCATCCATGGCCGTCCCCGCGCTCACCCCTCGTCCCGACCCGCCGCGTTCCGTGCCGCTGCGTGAGGCGCGCACCCGGTTCAGCCAGCTCGTCGCGCTGGCCGAGCTGACCGACGCGGTAACCGTCGTCACCCGCGACGGCGACCCCCGCCCGGTCGCCGCGATCGTCCCCGCCGCAGCCGCCCGCAGCGGCGCGCAGGCCCGCGCCGACGCCGACCGTCTCGCCACTGTCACCGCCGGCTGGGCTCGGCGCCTCGACGAGCAGCACCGACGCAGCAGCCAGCGGCACGCCGCCGAGTTGAGTGCGGTCCGGGCGGCGCTGGCCGAGGTGTGGTCCGAGCTGGATCGCCGGGTCGTCCCCGGCAGCGACCCGGCGCTGGCCCGGCTGCGCGCCGCACACCACGACCTGCTCGCCGGCTGACGCCCACCCGCGCGACAGCCGGCTGACCGTTCCCGCACGGGTGGGCAACGTCCGCGCCGGTGCGAGCCGCGCGCCCCGGTCAGCCGGTGGCCGGGTACGCGTGCGTCTCGGTCGCCTTGACCGCCGCCCACACCCGCTGGCCCGGGATCAGCCGCAGGTGGGCGGCGGCGGCCGGGGTGACGTCGGCGGCCACCCCGATCGGCCCGTCCAGTTGCACCCGTACGTTGTCACCGTGACGTTGCACGCCGACCACCGTCCCCGCCCAGGTGTTGCGCGCGCTGCCCTCCGGCCGGGCCGGGTGCAGCGCCACCGCGGCCGGCCGGAACGCCACGAACGCTTCGCCGTCCAACCGGTCGGCGACAGTGAGGGTCAGCTCCGGTGAAACCCGCACCCCGTGCCCGTCGGCGCGGCCCCGGTACAGGTTCAGCCCGACCAGCCGGGCGACGTAGTCGGTGCGCGGCCGGGCGGTCACGCTCGGCCCGTCGCCCTCCTGCACGACCCGGCCACCCTCGACGATGACCAGTCGGTCGGCCAGCGCCAGCGCGTCCAGCGGGTCGTGGGTGACCAGCACCGTCGCGCCCGCGTGCGCCGACAGGTGCCGGTGCAGCTCCGCGCGGGTGTCCAGGCGGGTGCGGGCGTCCAGCGCGGCCAGCGGCTCGTCCAGCAACAGCAGCGACGGTGCCACGGCGAGCGCGCGGGCCAGCGCCACCCGCTGCGCCTGGCCGCCGGAGAGCTGCCGGGGCCGGTGCCGCGCCTGCGCGTCGAGCCCCACCCGGGTCAGCCACTCCCGGGCCGTGGCGCGGGCGGCCCGCCGCTCGACACCGTGCCGGCGCGGCCCGAAGGCCACGTTGTCCACCGCGCTCAGGTGCGGAAAGAGCAGGTAGTCCTGGAAGACCACGCCGATCGGCCGGCGCTCGGTGGGCACCCAGCCCCCGGTGGCCGGGCGGTCCAGGTCGACGCCGTCGAGGGTGATGTGACCGGCGGTGAGCGGATGCAGCCCGGCCAGCGCACGCAGCGCGGTCGTCTTGCCGGCCCCGTTCGGGCCGAGCAACGCGACCACCTCGCCGGGTGCGACCCGCAGCGGCACGTCGAGTCGGAAGGCGCCCCGGTCGACGACGACCCGGGCGTCCAGCAGGGCATCGCTCATGCGGTGCTCATCCAGCGGTCGCGCAACGCGACCAGGATGCCCACCGACACGACGAGCAGCACCAGGCTGAGCACGATCGCGGACTCCAGGTCGGTCTCCAACGCCAGGTAGACGGCGAGCGGCATGGTCTGGGTGCGGCCGGGATAGTTGCCGGCGAAGGTGATGGTGGCCCCGAACTCGCCGAGCGCCCGCGCCCAGCAGAGCACCGCCCCGGCGGCCAGCCCGGGCGCCACCAACGGCAGCGTGACGTGGGTGAACGCGGTCCACCGGCTGGCCCCCAACGTTGCGGCGGCCTCCTCGTAGCGGTGGTCGGCGGCGCGCAGCGCACCCTCCACGGCGATCACGAGGAATGGCATGGCCACGAACGCCTCGGCCAGCACGACACCAGTGGTGGTGAACGGCAGGGTGATGCCGAACGTGGTGTCGAGCCACCCGCCGAGCAGCCCGCGCCGGCCGAAGACCAGCAGCAGCGCCACCCCACCGACCACCGGCGGCAGCACCAGCGGCACGGTGACCAGCGCCCGCACCAGTCGGCGGCCGGGGAACTCGACCCGGGCCAGCACCCAGGCGAGCGGCACCCCGAGCAGCAGGCAGAGCGCGGTGGCCAGCGTCGCGGTCTGCACCGACAGCCGCAGCGCGGTCAACGCGCCCGGCTCGGTGAGCCGCTGCGGCAGGGTGGTCCACGGCGCCCGGATCACCAGCCCGACCAGCGGCAGGACGAGGAAGAGCAGCCCCAGCCCGGCGGGGATCAGCAGCGCCGCCGGCACCCGCCCCCGCCGTCGCGGTGTGGCCCGGCGCTCGCGTGCCGCCTCGTCACGCTCGCCTGCGATGTCGTCGCGGACCTGCCTCACGGAGCCTGGAACCCGGCCTCGGCGAGGACCGCCTGCGCCGGCGCAGAGCGGACGTACGCGACGAAAGCCCGAGCGCCGGCCGGATTGGGCGCGTCCTTCAGCGCGACGATCGGGTAGTCGTTGACAGCCCGCGCCGACTCGGGGAACTCCACACCGGTCACGTCGGCGCTCGCCGCTCGCGCGTCGCTGCGGTAGACCAGGGCGGCGTCGACCTCGCCGAGCTTCACCTTGGCGAGCGCGCCCTTGACGTCCTGCTCCAGGGTGACCGGTGTCAGCGCGACACCGGCCGCGTCCAGGGCGGTGCGGGCCGCCGCGCCACAGGGCACCTGGTTGGCGCAGAGCGCCACCTTCACGCCGGGCCGGCTCAGGTCGGCCAGCCCGGTCACGCCTTTCGGGTTGTCCCGGGGCACCGCGATGACCAACTGGTTGCGGGCGAAAACGGTCGGTGTGCCGTCGACGTTGCCCGCCTCGGTGACCGTGGCCATGTTCGCCGGGGCGGCGGAGGCGAACACGTCCGCCGGCGCGCCCTGGTTGATCTGGTTGGCCAGGGCGGAGCTGCCCGCGACGTTGAGGGTCACGGCGCTGCCGGGATTGGCGGCCTCGAACTCCCTGCCGATCCGGCGGAACGACTCGGTCAGCGAGGCGGCCGCGAACACCGTCACCGCCCCGGTGCCCCGGCCGTCCGCGCCGGAGGCCTTGTCGTCGCCCGCGCCGCAGCCGGCGGCCGCCAGCGCCATGACCACGGCCATCGCCGTGCGCGTCGTCCGCGCGCTCATCCGCCCGACCTTCCCCTGCTCGACGCTGGCGCGGCCCGTTCCACCACCACCGTTGTCGACTTGATCACCGCGACGGCCACCGACCCGACCCGCAGATCGAGCTCGTCGACCGCCTCCCGGCTCATCAGCGACACGACCCGGAACGGGCCAGCCTGGATGTCGACCTGGGCCATCACCGTGTCCTTGCG
Organism: Micromonospora sp. C97; assembly: GCF_018070385.1. Lineage (NCBI taxonomy): Bacteria > Bacillati > Actinomycetota > Actinomycetes > Micromonosporales > Micromonosporaceae > Micromonospora > Micromonospora sp. C97. The sequence continues at coordinate 19,736 of NZ_JAGPXU010000032.1, read as the reverse complement.
GACGTCGACGACGATGCCGCGCAGCCGGTTGCGGGCCGAGGAGAACTCGGCGCCCGCGTCCGGGTCGGCGGCCTGGGCGCGGGCGAACGCCGCCAGGTCGACGCCGTCGATCACCCGGTGGCCGTGCTCGTCGCGCCCGGCCGTCAGCCGCCCGGCATCGACCCAGCGGCGGATCGTGTCGCTGCTGACGCCGAGCAGGTCGGCCGCCTCACCGATCCGGAACATCGTCACCGGCTCACCATAGCTGCCGCATCTGCGAGCGCGAAAGGCCGAAACGAGCCGTGTCTACGTACCTCTTGGGGCTTCTGCGGCCGTGACTGCGTGTCTCCCGCGCGGCCCGGGTTTGCCTCGGGGGGCGCTCGGCTCAGGCGTCGCGGTTGTCGTACGTCGCGCGGTTGGCGAGCACGTCGTCCATGTGCGCTTCGGCCCAACCCTTCACGCCACGCATCAGGTGGTGCAGGGAGATGCCGAGGTCGGTCAGCTCGTAGGTGACGGTGACGGGCACTGTCGGCACCACGGTGCGGGTGATCAGACCGTCGCGTTCCAGGGAGCGCAGTGTCTGGGTGAGCATCTTCTGACTGACCCCGGCCAGCATGCGCGACAGCTCCGAGTAGCGCATCGGGCGGGGCTCGCCCGCGCAGTCGAGGCCGAAGCGGTGCGAGCCGTCGCTGTTCAGCGCCGCCAGCACCAGGGTGACCCACTTGTCAGCGATGCGGTCGAGCAGCTTTCGACTCGGACACTGCGCCAGGAAGGCGTCATATTCCACCTTGGCCTGAGCCCTCTTCTGCGCCGCCGTGGTCGTTGTCATCGAGCCGCTCCTCAGCCGCCGGGGCGTTACGCACCTTCAGGTGCCTACTTCCGAAAGTGAAGCTACACCCCGAGGGTGGAGCAGGTAGACGATGCGTCGGCACCGCTCGGCGCGACACGAGAGCCAGAGGTACGAACATGCTCACCACCTCCCTTCCCGGCGGCACCTGGACGTTGGGAGGCCTGACGGTCACCCGGTTCGGCTACGGCGCCATGCAACTGGCCGGCCCCGGAGTGATGGGACCGCCGGCCGACCGCGACGGCGCACTCGCCGTCCTGCGTACGGCAGTCGAGCTCGGCATCACCCACATCGACACCTCGGCGGCCTACGGTCCGACCGTCACCAACCAGCTGATCCGGGAGGCGCTGCACCCGTACCCCGATTCGCTGCACATCGTGACCAAGGTCGGTGCGAACCGTGACCCGCAGGGCGGCTGGCCACCGGCCCGTGACCCGCAGAGCCTGCGCCGGTCCGTGCACGAGAACCTGGATACCCTCGGTCTCGACGTGCTCGACCTTGTCAACCTCCGGCTGGGCGACGCCGCGGGCCCGCTGCCCGGCTCTCTCGCCGAGGCGTTCGAGACCCTCGCCGACCTGCAACGGCAGGGCCTGATCAGGCACCTCGGGGTGAGCAACGCGACGCCGGAGCAGGTGGCCGAGGCGCAGGCGATCGCACCGATCGTGTGCGTGCAGAACATGTACAACCTCGCGCACCGCCACGACGACGAGCTGATCGACGCGCTCGCCGGGCAGGGCGTCGCCTACGTGCCGTTCTTCCCTCTCGGCGGCTTCAGCCCCCTGCAGTCGTCGGTGCTGTCGACGGTGGCCGCCCGGCTGGAGGCGGCGCCGATGTCGGTGGCGCTGGCCTGGCTGCTGCGACGGTCGCCGAACATCCTGCTGATCCCGGGCACCTCGTCCGCGGCGCACCTGCGGGAGAACATCGCGGGCGCGGCGCTCTCCCTCTCCAATGACGACCTCGCCGAGCTGGACACGATCGGCCGTTAGCGCCCGGGCGGACCCGCCGGCGACTCCGGCGGGTCCACCCGGCGCCCTCAGCAGTTGCGCAGCTGCGGCGACTGGTTGAGCAGTTGGCCACGCGTCGACACGAAGCGGCGGTAGCGCTCCCCGTCGACGGCGGACGGGCGGAAGGCGGCGACGCGGTGGCAGTTCTGGAACGCCAGGCGTACGCCGAAGTGCCGTTCCAGGCCGGCGCGGATCGCGTCGCTGGCCAGCGCCCGCAGCAGCTGCCCCCGGTCGGCGTCGGTGGGTGGCGGGACGACGTTGTCGGCCAGGTCGTCGTCGCCGGCCTCCAGCTCGGCGACGACCCGGCTGACGGTGGCCCACGCGTAGGGCAGTGAGTCGCGGATGCAGGCGATGAACGCCTCGTCGTCGACGGGGCCGCGTTCGGCGGCGTCGAGCAGGGCGGGTGGGACGGTGAGCGACATGATTCTCCTCCGCATCAGCTAACGATTACCGTTTCCATTAACGGCGTCGGCTGAGCAGACCACGTCCGTCGAGCGACGTCAACGATGTCCGGGCGCGCCGCGCCGCGAGCCGCGCGGAAGACGCGCGCGACCGGTGAGAGGGGCAGTGCCCGGGACCGACGATCCGAGATCAGGGACGGCGGGGGTGGCCCTTGAGGTGCCGGCCCAGCTCGCGGGCGATTTCCCGGTTGGCGTCGCGCTCAGCGAGGGTCTGCCGCTTGTCGTAGGAGCGCTTACCCTTGGCCAGGGCCAACTCGACCTTGGCGAAACCGTTCTCGAAGTACATCGACAGCGGGACCATGGTCACCCCGCCCTCGCGGACCTTGTCCAGGATCCGGTCGATCTCGGCCCGGTGCAGCAACAGCTTGCGGTTGCGGCGCGGGGCATGGTTGGTCCACGTCCCGTAGGCGTACTCGGCGATGTGCAGGCCGTACAGCACGATCTCGCCGTCGCGCTCGTGGGCGAACGCGTCCACCAGCGAGGCCCGCCCCTCGCGCAGCGACTTCACCTCGGTGCCGACCAGCACGATGCCCGCCTCGTACGTGCGCAGCACCGTGTACTCGTGCCGGGCCTTCTTGTTGGAGGCGATCAACCGGCGTGCGGGCGGTGTGGACGGGCTCACCCCGCGACGATATCCGGCCGCCGGGTCAGCCGGTCGTCCGGTGTTCGCGGCGCAACCGCCGGGTCAGCTCCCGTACCGCCTCGGCGAACGCCTCCTGCGACTCACACGGCCAGTGCCCCAGGATCGGCGGGGGAACACTGTCGCTGGGCGGTGGCACCACGTCCTGCGGGTCGGTCAACCGCCGATCCACCGTCGCCGCCGGCCCGGTCAGCGTCTCGGCCTTTCCGGGACGGTGGGCGGCAAAGATCCAGCCGCCGATCGGGTCGGTGTCGCGCCACAGGTTGATCCAGCGCCAGCCGACCCGTTCGCCGATCTCGCACAGCGCCGGTTCGTCGGCGTACGCCGGGAACAGCCGGGAGTACAGCCGGCCCAGTGGCGACCCGTAGGTCAGCAGGGCGACCCGGTCGGTGATCCGGGTGGGCAGTTGCAGCACCGTGGCGGCGAGCAGCACCGAGCCGTGGCTGTGCCCGGCCAGCAGCACACAGTGCCCCTGCTCCACCAGGTAGGTGATCCGTTTCGCCAACTCCGGCACGGCCCGCTCGGCGTAACAGGGCGGCGCGAACGGGTGCGCCGCCCGGGGCCAGAAGGTGCCCAGATCCCACAGCACGCCCACGTACCGGCGAAACTGCGCCGTCCGGTACGCGAAGATGCCGCCCACCACGAGACCGAGCAGGATCGCGGCGATGACGTAGCTACCCGACCCGATCAGGAAGTTGACCATGCCCTCCGGCACTCCCACGTAGCGCTGCGCCACCTTGCCCGGCCGGAGCTGGAGCAGGCCGAGCACGCTGGTGGCCAGGCCGAGCGCCGCCAGGCAGGCGTACACCACGGAGAGCGGTTCCAGGTTCTCGGTGAAACGTGCCCGGGCGACCGCCTGCTCGACCCGTCGCAGCCGGTCCGCCGCCTGCGGCGGCGCGTGCGGGAAGTCGGCGGCCACGATCGCCCGCGCGGCCCGCATCCGCTCACGCCGGGTCATCCTGGTGACCAGACCGGCCACCAGCAGAGCCGTCACCACGGCCAGGAAAAACCCGAAGATCGCCCACTTGTACGCCAGCGGAGGGCTGGTCTCCAGGCCGTCGGCGGTCGTCCCGTTGCGATCGAGCAGGTCCGCCACCCGGTAGACCAGCTCGGCGGAGAACGCCACGGCCAGCCCGGCCGAGATCGTCATGAAGACCGGCGCTCCCAACGCGCGCAGCGGCGACCGGTGCTGCCCGTCGCCCCGACGCCAGATCACCAACGTGCCGAGCACGACCACCAGCACGGTCTGGCTGACGAACAGCCAGGCCACGATCGCGTCGTAACCGGGCAGCGAACCGCCCTGCGGCCAGGGCGCCGGACTGATGACGATGTGCACGATCACCAGCATCGTCAGGCCGCAGGCGATCGTGCGCAGCCCGCGGCAGACGCCGTCCACCCGGGGCGACGGGTCGGTGCGGTCGATGCTCGCCACCACGGTGACCAGGACCAGGCAGGCCAACAGCACCGCCCCGGTGGCCGCCAGCAGGATCACCATCACCCACGAGCGGTGCTGGCTGGCGCGTGCGGCCAGCAGGCTGCCGCTCAGCGTCGCGAACGCCGCAGCGACGTGCACCGAGCGCAGCCGACCCACCAGCGGCTCACCGTCCCACTGGCCGACGGCGCTCAACCGGTGCTTCGACGCCGGTGTCGTCGGCGTCCGGAACGCGTCGAACGAGTGGCTCGGGCGGGCGCCCAACCACCAGACGATCCCGATGGCGGCGACCGGCACGAGCGCCAGCACGCCCAGGCGCAGCCCGGGCGGGCGTCCGCCGAGCCAGGACAGCCAGCTCCGGCCGGCCAGGCACGACGGGGTGTCCATGCAGCGCCAGGCGATCAGGTCCAACGCCACCCCGACGATGGAGAGCACGTAGAGCGCGGTGAGGGTGAGCGCGAGCACCCGGCACAGCGCCATGAAGCCGCGCGTCGAGACGGTGTCCGCCGGGCGCATCCACAGCGCCACGTTGCAGAGCATGAACGGCAGCAGGAAGACCAGCGACAACGTCCGCACCGCCGTGCCGGACGGCAGGTCACTCCAGCGGTACGCCTCCAGCGTCACCCCGTCGGTTCCGGTGGAGTCCGGATAGCCGGGACGCGGTCGGAAGAACCCTCCGCTGCGGTCCCCGGCGACCTGGTGCACGTGGGGCCGGTTCAACACCTGGTCCGCCCCCGCGCCGGAGACCCCGTGCACCCGCAGCTCCACGATCGCGCCCGACGTCGTCGGTCGGGTCGGTGTCGCGTGCGCCATGGGCCCCCCGAGGTGTGCGCGGCAACCGGGCGGGTCGTCGATCTCCGGGCACCCACGCGGCTCCCCGGCTTACCCATCGCGAACGCGATCAACCATGGGTCCGACCCCGGCGGTGGTGCGGTCGACAGGGTGCAGGTGATTTCATGGCGCCATGGCGAACCCGGTGATCCTGACCGTCGACGACGACCCCGTGGTGTCCCGGGCGGTTGCCCGCGACATCCGGCGCCGCTACGGCGACCGCTACCGGGTGCTGCGGGCCTCCTCGGGGCCGGAGGCGCTGGACGCCCTGCGCGAGGTCAAACTGCGCGGCGAACAGGTGGCGCTGCTGCTGGCCGACCACCGGATGCCGGAGATGACCGGCGTCGAGTTCCTCGAGGCGGCCATGGACATCTTCCCGGCCGCCCGGCGGGTGCTGCTCACCGCGTACGCGGACACCGACGCCGCGATCGAGGCCATCAACGTGGTCGACCTGGACCACTACCTGCTCAAGCCCTGGCACCCGCCGGAGGAGAAGCTGTACCCGGTGGTCGACGGGCTGTTGGAGGCGTGGGCGGCCACCCCGGACGCGGCCAGCGCCGAGATCCGGGTCGTCGGGCACCGCTGGTCCGCGCCGTCGTTCAAGGTCCGCGACTTCCTGGCCCGCAACCTGGTGCCGTACCGGTGGCTGTTGTCCGACGACCCGGAGGGTGTCCGGTTGCTCGACGCGGCCGGGGCCACCGAGGCGGACGTGCCGCTGGTGGTGACGCCCGAGGGCAAGGCGCTGGTCGCCCCGAGTGAGGCCGAGCTGGCCGCCCTGGCCGGGTTGACGGTGGTGCCGGCGTGTGACTTCTACGACCTGGTGGTGATCGGCGGTGGCCCCGCCGGGCTCGGCTCCGCGGTGTACGGCGCCTCGGAGGGGCTGCGTACCGTGCTCGTGGAGCGACGGGCGACCGGCGGTCAGGCCGGGCAGAGCAGCCGGATCGAGAACTACCTGGGTTTCCCGGACGGCGTGTCCGGCGCGCAGTTGACCGACCGGGCCCGGCGCCAGGCGGTCAAGTTCGGTGCCGAGCTGCTCAGCGCCCGGGAGGTGGTCGGTCTCAGCGAGGCCGGCGGTGCCCGGCTGCTGCGCTTCGGCGACGGCACCGAGATCGCCGCGCACACAGTGGTGTTGGCCACCGGCGTGTCGTACCGGGTGCTCGACGCACCGGGGCTGGCCGACTTCACCGGGCGGGGGGTGTTCTACGGCGCCGCTGCCACCGAGGCGCCGAGCTGCGTCGAGCAGGACGTCTACATCGTCGGCGGGGCCAACTCCGCCGGTCAGGCGGCGGTCCACTTCTCCCGGTACGCGGCCAGGGTGCACCTGCTCATCCGGGGTGCGGACCTGACCGCCTCGATGTCGCGGTACCTGATCGACCAGCTGGAACGGATCGACAAGATCACTGTGCATCCGCACACGGCAGTGGTCGGCGCGGCGGGGGACGACCACCTGGAACGGCTCACCCTCTGCGACACCCGCACCGGGGAGGCCCGCTCGGTCGACACCTCCTGGCTGTTCATCTTCATCGGCGCGGAGCCGCGCACCGACTGGCTGGACGGGGTGCTGGTCCGCGACGGGCGCGGGTTCATCGTGACCGGCCCGGATCTGCTCGCCGGGGGCCGTCGACCGCCCGGCTGGTCGCTGTCGCGCGACCCGTACCACCTGGAGACGAGCGTGCCGGGGGTGTTCGCCGCCGGCGACGTGCGGGCCGAGTCGGTCAAGCGGGTCGCCTCGGCCGTCGGCGAGGGCGCGATGGCGGTGTCGCTCGTGCACCGCTACCTGGAAGCCCAATGAGCGCGAGGAGTGGTTGGTCGTGCGAGCCCCGTCGCGAGCGAAGGAGTCCCGGTGAGCGCGAGGAGTGAGCCGGTGTTGCGAGCCCCGCAGCCGCGAACCAAGGAGATCCAGTGAGCACCGAGCCTGACGGGCTGACACCGGCCCAGTTGCGCACCCTGTTCCTGTTCGAGTCGCTCGACGACGGGCAGCTCGCCTGGCTGGCCGAGCGCGGCCGGGTGGAGCAGCGCGCCGGCGGCACCCTCGTGTACGGCGAGGGTGAACCCGCCACCTGCTTCTTCGTGCTGCTGCGCGGCGCGGTGGCGTTGAGTCGTCAGGTGCGCGGCGACGACGTCGAGGTCAGCCGGACCGAACAGCGCGGGGTGTACGGCGGGGCCGTCCAGGCGTACCTGGGCGACCAGGTCGACCAGATCTACCGCAACAGTCTGCGGGCGGTGACCGACGCGGACTTCTTCGTGCTGCCGGCGGAGGACTTCGCGGAGGCCCTGCGGTCCTGGTTCCCGATGCCCATGCACCTGCTGGAGGGGCTGTTCTTCGGGATGCGGGACAGTCAGGCCATCGTCGGCGAGCGGGAGCGGCTGCTGGCCCTCGGCTCGCTGTCGGCGGGGCTGACCCACGAGCTGAACAACCCGGCCGCGGCGGCGGTGCGGGCCACGTCGGTGCTGCGGGACCGGGTCGCCGGGATGCGGCACAAGCTCGCCATGATCGCCGATGGGCGGCTCGACGGCAGTGCCCTGCACGGTCTGGTCGCGTTGCAGGAGGAGGCGGTCGCCCGGGTGGCCACCGCGCCGAAATTGACCCCGATGGCCACCGCCGACGCCGAGGACGCCCTCACCGACTGGTTGGAGGAGCACGGGGTCGACGGAGCCTGGGACCTGGCGCCGATCCTGGTCGGCGGAGGGCTCGACGCGGCCTGGCTGGCGCAGGTGAAGGCCGCGGTCGGGGCGGCGGACCTGGAGGCGGCGGTGCGCTGGCTCACCTACACGGTCGACACCGAGCTGCTGATGCGCGAGATCGGCGACGCGGTAACCCGGATCTCCGGGCTGGTGGGCGCCGCCAAGCAGTACTCGCAGCTGGATCGCGCGCCGCACCGGGTGGTGGACGTGCACGACCTGCTCGACGCCACGCTGGTGATGTTCAAGGGCAAGATCCCCGCCGAGGTCAAGCTGGTCCGCGAGTACGACCGGGACCTCCCACCGGTCCCGGCGTATCCGGCCGAGCTCAACCAGGTGTGGACCAATTTGATCGACAACGCGTTGGGCGCGATGGGGGAGAAGGGGGTGCTGACCGTCCGCACCGGACGGGCCGGTGACCTGCTGGCGGTGGAGATCACCGACACCGGTCCGGGCATCCCGCCGGAGGTGCGTCCGCGCATCTTCGAGCCGTTCTTCACCACGAAGCCGGTGGGGGCGGGCACCGGCCTGGGGCTGGACATCTCGTACCGGATCGTGGTGCACAAGCACCACGGCGACATCCGGGTGGAGACCGAGCCGGGACGAACCACCTTCCGGGTCCTGCTGCCGATCGCCGAGGGGCCGCCGGACGAGCACCGCGACGCGCCGACTACCTAGACCGCCGGTGGCCTCTACCGCGAGCTGTTCAACCTGTAGGCCACGCGGTTACCTGACCGGGGTCGACGGCCGGGCAGTCCCCGCGTCAGCGCGCGCGGGCGACCCCGCAGTAGCCATCCACCGCGGACGCGGGCCTGCTGTCGGTCCGCCAGTGCCCCAGCGGCACGACACCAGGCCGGACGAGGTCGAGACCGTCGAAGAACGCCGTGAAGTCCGCGACCTCGCGCAGGTGGTACGGCAGAGCACCGCTTTCGTTGTACTGCCGATGCGACTCGATGGCCCGCTCGCTGGTAGCCGTACCGTCGGACATCGCCAGAAAGCTCCCCGACGGTAGGGACGAGACCAAAGCGTTGACGATGGCCCGCGCCTCGGCCGGCTTCTCGACGTGACCCATAACGCCCAGCATCATCAGCGCGATCGGCTCACCGAAGTCCAGTGTCTCGCGGGCATCGTGGACGATCGTGTCCACGTCGTGCAGATCGGCGTCGACATACTGGGTGGCGCCCTCCTGGCTGCTGGTCAGCAACACCCGGGCGTGCGCGAGAACCATCGGGTCGTTGTCAACGTAGACGACGCGCGCCTGTGGCGTGATCCGTTGGGCGACCTCGTGGGTGTTATCGGCTGTGGGTAGGCCGGTACCGATGTCGAGGAACTGGCGGATCCCCGCCTCTGCGGCGAGATAGGTCACCGCTCGTCCGAGAAACGCGCGCGAATACCGTGCGGCCTCGACGATTTCCGGGAAGACCGACTGTACCTGTTGGCCGACCTCGCGATCCGGGGCGAAGTTGTCCTTACCGCCGAGCCAGTAGTTCCACACCCGTGCCGAGTGCGGCACTGTCGTGTCCAGTTTGGCGGCCGAACCTCCCACCGGCTGCTCAGCTTGGTCCTGCGACATGTCGTCTCCCCTTACCAGCCATACGACGTCGAGGCCGTAGCCTAGCGGCGCGGCGGCACCCGCATGGTCCTGGCGGATCGACCAAACCCTTGTCCCCTGCTGCCTGATGGCGGCAAAGGCATGGTCAGAGTCGTCAGGCCACCCGCTGCGGTCGGTGCCGTCGGTGCCGTCAGGAGGTGGGTGTCAGGAACTCGGCTAGGACGCGAGTGTGGGTGGAGAACGCCAGCTCGACGGGGTCGGTGAGCACCAGCCACTCGGTGGCCTCGTCGGTCGGTGCCGACGGGGGCAGGTCCTCGGCGGCCCGTTCGGGCAGCACTCCGAAGATCATCATGGTGCCTCCCGCCGGCGCGCCGTGCACCGCGAACAGGCGGGCGTCCTCGGCCGCCGCGATCAGGCCGGTCTCCTCCCGCAGCTCACGAACGAGGGCGTCGGACCACTCCTCGCCGTACTCGATGAAGCCGCCGGGCAGCGCGAGCAGGCCTCGGGCCGGCTCGATGTCCCGGCGGACCACCACCACACCCAGGCCCTCGGCCGTGCGGACCGGCAGCACCGCGACCGCCACCGGCAGCGGGTTGCGCCAGACGGTCTCGCCGCAGACCGCGCAGACCCGTGGCCAGCCGGCGGCCGCCGGGTAGGCGGCGCCGCAGTAGGAGCAGTGCGAGTACGGCGTGCCGGTCATGCCGCAGCACGTTACTCCGAACCCCGCCCCGACTGCCGCGCCGCCGGGCTCAGGCTGCCGGGGTGCCGGTGTAGAAGGCGGTGGTGCGTTCGGCGGCGGCCTTGGCCTCGTCGGCGTCGGTGCCGGCGGCGATGCTCGCCTCGCACCACAGTTGGCTGCTCAGCTCCATGGCCCGTCGCCCCTGCGCGGAGGCGGTCCACTCGGCGCCCTGCTCGGGGGTGATTCCGCTGCCGTCGCCAGCCAGGTGCGAGGCGAGGCCGAGCAGCCCCAGGTCCCAGCCGACACCGACCGCGCCGGGCCCGAACTGGGCCCACCGGTCCTGGTCGACGTGCGCGATGTGGTCCAGGTCGAGCCGGGCCCGATCCCCGTCAACCGGGGTGATCCGTACCTCGATCCAGCTCACCTCGCCGCCCATCTCCCAGGTGGCGGTGAAGCGGTGCGGCGGCTCGCAGCTTTCGACGGTGCCGTTCGCGTTGCCCTCAAGCTGGTAGGTGCCGCCCAGTCGCAGGTCGCCGGAGATCGGCAGGAACCAGCGCGGGATGCGCTCGGCGCTGGTGCAGGCGTCCCACAGGTCCTCGGCCGTCGCCTGGTAGGTCTGACTGATGGTGGTGACCCGCGCCTCGCCGGCTTCCAGGGTGCGGCTGCCGACGGTGCGTTGGACGGCGTTGATCTGCTCGGTGGCGTCGAACATCAGGTGTTCCTCTCGTCGGATGGGTCGGCGGGCCCACGAAGGCGACGCTCGCGTCGGCCTCGGGCCAGCTCGGTGGCGAGTGCCGCCAGGGGTGGGGTCCAGAACCGGCGGAAGTGCTCCAGCCAACCGTCGACCTCGCGCAGTGGGCGCGGGTCGACCGCGTAGAGCCGCCGGGTGCCCTGCGCCCGCACCGTGGCGAAGCCGTTGTCGCGTAACACCTTGAGGTGCTGGGACACGGCGGGCTGGGAGATGCCGAACTCCTCGCGGATGACCGCGCTGACCGCGCCGGCGGGCTGCTCGCCGTCGGCGAGCAGCTCCAGGATGCGGCGCCGGACGGGATCGCCCAGCACGTCGAAGGCGTGCACGACGACAGTTGTATCACTGACAGCTTATTTAAGCCAAGCCCGATACTCCGACGAGCTTGTCGAGCCGGATCGGCAGCTCCCGGATCCGGACGCCGGTCGCGTGGTGCACCGCGTTGGCCACCGCCGCCGCCGCACCGACGATGCCGATCTCGCCGATGCCCTTCACCCCGGCCGGGTTCAGCTCGTCGTCCCGCTCGTCCAGCCAGTACGCCTCGATGGACTCCACATCCGCGCAACCGGTGATGTGGTAGGTGGCCAGGTCGTGGTTGACCCAGTCGCCGTACCGCTCGTCGAGCAGGCCCTCCTCGTGCAGCGCCATCGACAGCCCCATCGTCATGCCGCCGATGAGCTGGCTGCGCGCCGTCGTCGGGTTCACCACCCGCCCTGCCGCGAACACGCCGAGCATCCGGTTCAGCCGCACCTCGCCGGTGTCCGCGTCGACCCGCACCTCGACGAACTGCGCCCCGTACGCGTACCGGGGTCGCGTCGGCTGACCGCCCACCTCCTCGGCGGTGTCCGCCTCGGCGGTCACCTCGTCGGTCGGCGGCCCGCCGTCGCGCAGCTTCTCGCGCAGCGCCTGAGCGGCCCGGATCACCGCCCAGCTCCAGCTGGAGGTCCCCATCGACCCCCCGGCCACCGGGGCGGTCGGCAGGGCGCTGTCGCCGATGCGGATCTCCACCCGCTCCGGCGGCACCCCGAGCGCGTCGGCGGCCACCTGCCAGATCGCCGTCCGCGCGCCGGTGCCGATGTCGGTGGCGTTGACCCGCACCAGGAAGCTCCCGTCGGGCCGGGCGGTGGCCGTCGCCGAGCACGGCCGGGCCCGGGCCGGGTAGCTCGACCCGGCCACCCCCGTGCCGATCAACCAACGCCCGTCGCGCCGGGCCCGGGGAGACGGATCACGGCCGGCCCAACCGAAGCGTTGTGCCCCGTCGCGCAGGCAGGCCACCAGGTTGCGGCTGGTGAACGGCTGCCCCTGGTCGGGGTCGATGTCGGTGTCGTTGCGGACGCGCAGCTCGACCGGGTCGATGCCGACGGCCACGGCCAGCTCGTCCATCGCCGACTCCAGGGCGTACGCGCCGGGGCACTCGCCCGGGGCGCGCATCCAGAACGGCGTGGGCACGTCGAGGCGGGCCAGCCGGTGCGTGGTGCGGCGGTGCGGCGCGGCGTACATGCTGCGGGTGTAGACGGCGGTCTGCTCGGCGAACTCGTGGATGGTCGAGGTCTGGCTGATCGCGTCGTGGCAGATGGCGGTGAGCCGACCGTCGGTGTCGGCGGCGAGGCGGACCCGCTGGATGGTGGGGGTGCGGTAACCGATCGGCCCGAACAGTTGCTGGCGGGTCAGCGCCAGCTTCACCGGGCGGTCCACGTGTCGGGCGGCGAGGGCGGCGAGCACCACGGCGGCCTTGGCGTACCCCTTGCTGCCGAAGCCGCCGCCGACGTGCTGCGCGACGACCCGGACCGACTCCGGGGGCAGCTCGAACAGCTCGGCCAGTGTGGCCTGGACCGACGACGCGCCCTGGTTGGAGTCGTGCACCAGCAGCCGCCCGTCGCGCCACTGCGCCGTTGTGGCGTGCGGCTCCATCGGGTTGTTGTGGTACGCCGGAGTCCGGTACGTGGCGTCCACCTGCACCGGGGCGGCCGCGTACCCGGCGTCGAAGTCACCCTCGGCGGTGTCCGTCGGATAACTGGGATTGACGTGGTCCGGCTTGTACAGGCCCGGGTGGTCGTCGGTGAGGACAGTGCTGTGCGGGCCGGTGTCGTAGTCGATGCGGACCAGCCGGGCACCCTCGCGGGCCGCCTCCAGGCTGGTGGCCACCACCACCGCGACGTACTCCCCCCGGTAGTGCACCAGCGGTTCCTGCAACAGCCACAGCTCCGGCTGCTGGCCGGGCGCGATCCGGGGCGCGTTGCCGTGGTGCAGCACGGCCAGCACGCCGGGCGACGCCAACGCCGGGGTGGTGTCGACCCGGGTGATCCGGCCCCGCACCACCGTCGACGGCACCGCCCAGCCGTAGGTGACCCCGTCCACCGGGTACTCCACCGCGTACCGGGCCGTCCCGGTGACCTTCTCGCGGCCCTCCAGCCGGGGGTACGCCTGGCCGACGGTGCTCACGACGACGCCAACTCGGTGAGCGCCCGCACGGTGATGGCCCGGGTCAGCGGCAGCTTGAAGCCGTTGTGCCGCAGCGGGCGCGCCTCGGCCAGCTCCGCGTCCGCCGCGCGTGCCGCCAGCTCCGGGCTGAACGGGCGGCCGCACAGCTCCTCCTCGGCCCGGTACGCGCGCCACGGCCGGTGCGCGACTGCCCCGTACGCCAGACGCACGTCGCGGACCACGTCCCCGTCGAGGTCCAGCACCGCGGCCACCGACCCGGCGGCGAAGGCGAACGAGGCCCGGTCGCGCACCTTGAGGTACGTCGAGCGGCGCGCGGCCGGCAGCGGCGGGACCCGGACGGCGGTGATCAGCGCGCCTCGGGCGAGGGTGGTCTCCCGCTCCGGGTGGGTGCCGGGGGAGCGGTAGAGGTCGGCGATCGGAATGTCGCGGGCGCCATCGGACTCGTGCACCTCCACCACCGTGTCGAGGGCGGCCAGCGCGACGGCCAGGTCCGACGGGTGGGTGGCCACGCACTGCTCGGACCAGTCCAGCACCGCCAGGTCGCGGTTCTGCCCGTGCAGGGCGGCGCAACCGCTGCCCGGCTCCCGCTTGTTGCACGCCTTGCCGGTGTCCTGGAAGTAGACGCAGCGGGTGCGCTGCAACAGGTTGCCGCCGGTGGTGGCCATGTTGCGCAGCTGCCCGGAGGCGGCGGCGAGCAGGGCACGGGCCAGCACCGGGTAGTCGCGGCGCACCACCGGGTGGGCCGCCAGGTCGCTGTTGCGGACGGTCGCGCCGATCCGCAGCCCGCCGTCGGGCAGCTCCTCGACGGTGTCCAGCGGCAGCCGGGTCACGTCCACCAGCACGTCGGGGCGTTGCACCCCGAGCTTCATCAGGTCCACCAGGTTGGTGCCGCCGCCCAGGTAGGCGGCCTGCGGTTCGGCCGCCAGCACGGCGACCGCCTCGGCCACGTCGGCCGGCCGGTGGTAACGGAAGGCCCTCACGACGACGACGCCGCCTCACGCACGGCCGCGACGATGTGCGGGTACGCCGCGCAGCGGCACAGGTTGCCGGCCATCCGCTCGCGGATCTCCGCGTCGGTCAACGCGGCGGGCGTGCTCAGGTCGCCGGTGACGGCGCTGGGCCAACCTCGGGAGACCTCGTCGAGCATGCCGCGGGCGGAGCAGAGCTGCCCGGGGGTGCAGTAGCCGCACTGGAACGCGTCGTGCGCGATGAAGGCGGCCTGCAACGGGGACAGCTCGTCCGGCCCGGCCAGCCCTTCGACGGTCACCACCGACCGGCCGTCCACGGTGACCGCGAAGATCAGGCAGCTCTTCACCCGGCGGCCGTCCAGCAGCACGGTGCAGGAGCCGCACTGGCCGTGGTCGCAGCCCTTCTTCGCCCCGGTCAGGTCGAGGTGCTCGCGCAGCGTGTCGAGCAGTGTGGTGCGGTTGTCCAGGGTGACCCCGCGGGACACGCCGTTGACCTCGACCGTCACCCGGGACGAGTGCCGCTCGTCGATCGTCGTCGTGTTCTCCGCTCCGCCCCGCACCGGCCCAGACTAGCTTTGTCGGTATATCTCAGGGCGAATAACGCAAAGCCGTTCGTACGGGAGGTGACGGCGGTGACCGCGGGACTGCTGCTGGCCGCCGGCGCCGGCCGGCGCTACGGCGGGCCGAAGGCGCTCGTCGAACTGGGCGGCGAAACGCTGGTGCGGCGCGCGGTCCGACTGCTCGCCGACGGCGGCTGCGCACCCGTGCACGTGGTGCTCGGCGCGGGCGCCGACGGGGTGCCCGACCTGCCCGGCGCGGTGCCGGTCCGGCACGACCGCTGGGCCGACGGGCTGGGCTCGTCACTGCTGCGGGGCCTTGCCTCGCTGCCGGCCGACGTGCCGGCCACCGTCGTGGTCCTCGTCGACCAGCCGCTGCTCAGCCCGGTCGCGGTGCGCCGGGTGCGCGCGGCGTACGTCGACGGCGCGGTCGTCGCGGTCGCCACCTACGCCGGCCGCCCCGGGCACCCGATCCTGCTGGCCCGGCGGGCCTGGCCGCTGCTGAGCGGGTACGCCGTCGGCGACCGGGGCGCCCGCGACCTGCTGCGCGACCGACCGGACCTGGTGGTCGAGGTGCCCTGCGACGACGTCGGCTCCCCGGTCGACGTGGACACCCCGGCCGACCTGCGCCGACTGACGCGGCGGCCGACCTGCGCCGACTGACGCGGCGGCCGACCTGCGCCGACTGACGCGGCGGCCGACCTGCGCCGACTGACGCGGCGGCCGGCACCGGGGCCGGCCTGACACCGGGGACCGCTTCGGCCGGTCAGCGACGGGTGAGCCAGCGGGGCAGCCCCTCGCTGGTGACCGCGTGATAGGCGATCATGGCGATGACGCCGATCAGGCCCAGCACCGGACTGACGAACCAGCCGAGCAGACCGCTGAGCCCGTACAGGATCAGGCCGGTGATCGGCCGCAGCCGCTGCGTCCGCACGTACCCGGGGGTGACCTGACGGTCCAGCAGCGCCGGGTGCCGGTGCAGATAGCCGAAGAACACCAGCCAGGGGGCCGACATCAGGGCTGCGGCCAGGGCGTACAGGGCGACGGCAGCGCGTTGGTCGTCGGTGTCGCCGTGGGTGAACGCCGACGCCAGCACCGCCGTGGGGAAGGGAATGATCACCGCGCCGAACAGCACGGCGAGGTTGATCCAGCTCAGCGCGAGGGTGGTGCCACGGATCAGCCGCAGCAGCGCGTGGTGGTTGAGCCAGAGCACCCCGATGTAGACGAAGGACACCACGAAGGCCAGGTAGGAGGCGCCCTCGTCGAGCAGACCGGTGAGCAGCTCGCCCTCGTGGTATTCCGGCACCCGCAACTCGATGACCAGCAGCGTGATGACGATGGCGAAGACACCGTCGCTGAACGCCGTCATCCGGTCGGTCGGGGAGACCCGCCCCCGGGGACCGGGCTGCTCGACCTCGTCGGGTGCTGCGGACATTGCCGCAGGCTAGCCACTGGGCAACGCGGCTCGCGGCGGTTTCGGCCGATCGGTACGGCAACGGCCGCCCGGGATCGACACCCGAGCGGCCGTTCCCGTACCGCCGACGGTCAGGCCACCGGTGCCGCGCTGCCGGTCGTCCGGGCGAGCCGCTGGTGGGCACGGATCAGCTCGGCGTAGCGCAGACCGCTCGCCTTCACCGTCCGGCGCTGGGTGGCGTAGTCGACGTGCACCAGCCCGAAGCGCTTGTCGTAGCCGTACGCCCACTCGAAGTTGTCCAGCAGCGACCAGACGAAGTAGCCGTCCAGGGGAACCCCCCGGGCCACCGCCGACGCGCACGCGGCGAGGTGCTGCTCCAGGTGGTCGGTGCGCTCCTTGTCCTCCACCGTGCCGTCCGGGGTGACCTCGTCCGGCCACGCCGAGCCGCTCTCGGTGACGATGATCCGGCCCGGCCGGTACTCCTCGTGCACGTCGACGAGCAGCCGCTCCAGCCCCGCCGGGTACATCTCCCAACCCATCGCGGTCTCCACCGAGCCGGGCACCGGCACCTGCCGGGCGTACGGCGCCGCGCCCGTCGGGTCGTCGACCACCAGCTGCCGGAAGTAGTAGTTCACCCCGAGAAAGTCCGTCGGCGTGGCGATCGTCGCCAGGTCGTCGCCGCGTACCGGCGGCTCGACGCCGTAGGTGGTGATCATGTCGGCGGGGTAGCCCCGCCCGTGGATCGGGTCCAGCCACCACCTGTTGACGTGCCCATCGGCCCGGCGGGCCGCCGCGACGTCCTCGGGCCGGTCGGTCGCCGCCTCGATCGGGCTGAGGTTGAGCACCAGACCCACCGACGCCGGCCGGGCCGCGTTGGCCCGAATCGCCTGGGTGGCCAGGCCGTGCCCGAGCAGCACGTGGTGCGAGGCGTGCACCGCGCGGGTCAGGTCCCGCTCGCCGGGGGCCATGTTGCCCTCCAGATGCCCGATCCAGCACACGCAGAGCGGCTCGTTGACGGTGCACCAGTCGGCGACCCGGTCACCGAGGCGGCCGGCCACCACCGCCGCGTAGTCGGCGAACGCCTCGGCGGTGGCGCGCTCGGGCCAACCGCCCCGGTCCTGCATCACCTGCGGCAGGTCCCAGTGGTAGAGGGTGACGAACGGCCGAACCCCGTCGGCGAGCAGCGTGTCGACGAGCCGGTCGTAGAAGTCCAGCCCGGCGGCGTTGACCCGCCCGACACCGTCGGGCATGACCCGGGGCCAGGCCACCGAGAAACGGTACGCGTCCACGCCGAGGCGGCGCAGCAGCGCCAGGTCCTCCGGCCACCGGTGGTAGTGGTCGCACGCCACCGCGCCGGTGTCGCCGTTGTCGACGTTGCCGGGAGTCGCCGAGAAGGTGTCCCAGATGGACGGTGCCCGGCCGTCGACGTCGACGGCCCCCTCGATCTGGTACGCCGCCGTGGCGACACCCCAGAGGAAGTCGGGTGGCAGCTTGGACAGGTCGGGCACGGGTCGGTTCTCCTCTGGGGTTGGGTGGTTCACTTGACCGCGCCGGCGGTGAGGCCGGCGACGAAGTACCGCTGCAGGGCCAGGAACCCGACGACGACCGGGATGCTGACCACCAGCGAGGCGGCCATGATCTGGTTCCAGTAGACGTTGAACTGGGTGGAGTAGCCCTGCAGGCCGACGGCCAGGGTGCGGCTGCCCTCGTCGGTCATCACCGAGGCGAAGAGCACCTCACCCCACGCGGTCATGAACGCGTACACGGTGACCGCGACGACGCCGGGCACGGCGGCCGGCAGGATGACCTGGAACAGGGTGCGCAGCGGGCCGGCGCCGTCGACCTGCGCCGCCTCGTCCAGACCCCGGGGGATCGAGTCGAAGTAGCCGACCAGCATCCAGATCGAGAACGGCAGCGAGAAGGTCAGGTACGTGATGACCAGGCCGGTACGGCTGGCGTACAGCTCGATGCCGGTGGCGTTGCCCAGGTTGACGTAGATGAGGAACAGCGGCAGCAGGAACAGGATGCCGGGGAACATCTGGGTGGACAGCACCGTCACCGAGAACACCCCCCGGCCCCGGAAGCGGTACCGGCTGACCGCGAACGCGGCGAAGATGGCCACCGCCACCGAGCAGACCGCCGCGATGCTCGACACCACCAGGCTGTTCACCAGGTACCGGGCCAGCGGCACGGTGCTCCACATGTCGATGAACGGTTGCAGGGTGGGCCGGCTGGGCCACCAGGTGAAGCCGTTCTGCACGTCCTGCAACGGCTTCGCCGCCGAGGTGACCATCACGTACAGCGGGATGACGACGAAGAGGGCGAGCAGGGTCAGCACGATGCGCCGGCCCCAGCGCTCACCGGCGGTCTCACGCATGGTCGTCCCTCCGACGGTTGGTGATCAGCAGGTACGCGGCCGAGACGACCAGCAGGAACAGCAGCAGCGCCACCGACATCGCCGACCCGGAGCCGAAGTCCCAGGTCTTGAAGGAGCTGCGGTAGATGTGGATGGAGATGAGGTCGGCCTGCTCCGGCGCGGAGCCGCCGAAGAGCACGAACGGGGTGTTGAAGTCGTTGAACGTCCACAGGAACAGCACCAGCAGCAGCACCAGGTTGACCGGCCGCAGCATCGGCAGGGTGACCGAGCACAGCCGCCGCCAGAAGCCCGCGCCGTCGATCGCGGCGGCCTCGTACAGCTCGCCGGGCACGTTCTGCAGCCCGGCCATCAGGCACAGGAACGCGAACGGCCAGTTGCGCCACACCGACACCACGAGCAGCGACCAGAAGCTGTTGTCGCCGATCAGCCAGAAGGGCCGCTCGTTGAGCAGCCCGAGCTGGTCGACGAGCACGTGGTTGACCAGGCCGGTGTCGCGTTGCAGCAGGAAGCTCCAGGTGATCACGGCGGCGTAGACCGGCAGCGCGTACGGGGTGAGGAACAGCGCCCGCAGGATCGCCCGGCCCCGGAACGGCCGTTGCAGGACGACCGCCGCGGAGATGCCGAGCAGCCAGGCGAACCCGACCGAGAGCAGGCTGTAGGCCAGGGTGACCCAGAACGAGTGCAGCAGTTCCTTGCCGGCGGCGCTGTTCAGGTCGAGCGTCGCCCGGTAGTTCTCCAGCCCGATGAAGGGCGCGGTGGACCAGTCGCGGATGTGGAACTGGGTCAGCTCCAGCAGGCTCATCCAGACCCCGACCACCATCGGGATCACGTGGATGGCGAGTTCCAGCACGACGGCCGGTGCGAGCAGCAGATACGGCAGGAGTGAGCGGCGCGGGCCGCGGGGCCGGCGGGCCGGCCCCCGGGCCGGCGACCCGGCCCGGGGTTCGCGCCGGTCGGCGTCCGGCGCGGTGGTGCTGGTTGCCATCGGGGTCCTCTCGGAGGCGGCGGCCGCGAGCAGCCGGTTGAGCAGGTCCGACCAGGGGACCACCTCGACGGTGACCTTGATGCCGGTCTGCTTCTCGAACTTGTCCAGCTCGGGCTGGAGGATGGTCTTGTCGGCCTC
>NZ_JAGPXU010000031.1:0-85682 GCF_018070385.1 Micromonospora sp. C97 | reverse complement strand
CGGGTCGGGTGGGCCGGGCCGGGTGGGGTGGCGGTACGGGGTGGGGCGCTAGGGTCGGGGGATGGCGCGACGGGTGGTGGTGGCGTTACTCGGGCCGGTGCACTGGTCGCCGCCGGGCGTTGACCTGGCGGAATGGCGGGCGGCTCTCGCGGAGGACGTCATCGACCTGCTGGCCACGCTCAACGAGGTGGAGGTCGCGGTAGCGGTGACCCCGGCCGACCGGGCTCTGGCCGACGCGCTGGTGTGGCCCGGCACGGCCGTGTACGAGGTTGCCGAGCCGACGCCGAACGCCGTGTTCGCCGCGCTGGAGGGGTACGACCAAGCGGCGGTGCTGGTCAGCGACGTGCCTGACCTGCCCGCCCTGACCGTCGGCAAGCTGCTGCGCCCACTCACCACCCGACCGGTCGCGGTGGCTCCGGTCGAGGGCGGCGGCCCTGGTCTGCTCGGGGTCGCGTCACGACTGCCCGCGCCGGAATGGCTGCCGACGCTGGAGCTGGACACGGCGACGCCGGCCGAGGCGCGCGCCGATGCCCCGCGCCCGGGTGACGTGGCGGTCACCGCCGGGTGGCGACGACTGCGGGGCCCGGCCGACCTGGCCACGCTGGACCCGGCCTTCGAGGGTTGGGAAGCGACCCGTGCCCTGCTCTCCGGGTCGGCCCGACCCGCCTGAACCGTCAGCCCGGCCTGCTCCGCGATCCGGCCTGCTCCGCGATCCGGCCTGCTCCGCGATCCGGCCTGCTCCGCGATCCGACCTGCTCCGTTGACGTGCCGAACACGCGCCCGGGGCACCCGCTGTCGATCAGGCGGGAACCCCGGGCATAGGCCGCCAATGCGCGGACGTCAGGACTTGGCGTCACCCTCGCCGTCGGTCTCGTCCGACGGGCCGGACTGACCCGACGGGCCGGACTGACCCGACGGGCCGGACTGACCCGACGGGCCGGACTGACCCGACGGGCCGGACTGACCCGAGGGGCCGGGCTGACCCGGCTGACCGGGGGCCTTCTCCTCAACCCCGCCGGGGGCGGTGAAGTCGAAGTTGTCCAGCTCGCTGAGGTCCATGTCGTTCATCGCGAAGGCGACCGGGTCGGCGAAGTCGTCGTCCGACGGGAGCAGGTCCGGGTGGCCCCAGACCGCGTCGCGGCCCTCGATGCCACGGTGCTGGGTGAGCGCCGCCCAGAGCGCCGCGGCCTCGCGCAGCCGGCGGGGGCGCAGCTCCAGGCCGACCAGCGCGGCGAAGGTCTGCTCGGCGGGACCGCCGGCGGCCCGACGACGGCGGAACGCCTCGCCCAACCGGACGACGTTGGGCAGCCGGTCGCTGGCGGCGCTGTCGACGACGTGGCACACCCACCCCTCGACCAGGGCGAGCGCGGTTTCCAGGCGGGCCAGTGAGGCCTTCTGCGCCGGGGTGTCCTCCGGGGTGAAGATGCCCTCCAGGGCGATCGCCTGCATCGACTCGGGGTCGGTCGGGTCGACCCGACCCATCGCCTCCTCGATCGCCTCCCGGTTGACCCGGATGCCCGAGGCGTACATCTCGACCGCGCTGAGCACGTGCCCACGCAGCCACGGGACGTGCTGGAACAGCCGCTGGTGGGCGGCCTCGCGCAGCGCCACGTAGAGGCGGACCTCGTCCTCGGGCAGCTCCAGGCCCTCGCCGTACGCCCGGATGTTGGCCGGGATCAGCGCGGCCGTGCCGGCCGGGCCGAGCGGGAGCCCGATGTCGCCGGCGGAGAGCACCTCCGCGGCGAGCGAACCGAGGGCCTGGCCCAACTGGCCGCCGAAGAGCGCGCCACCGAGGGAGGCCACCATCGACTGCATCGGGCCGAGCTGGGCGCGCGCCTCCGGTGGCACCAGGTCGCCCATCGCGCCGACCATCCGGCTGGCGACGGGGTCGCACAGCTTGCGCCACACGTCCAGCGTCTTGAAGATCCACTCGTTGCGGTTCCACGCAACGGGGTTCTGGATGCCGGAGGGCCACGCCGAGGCGGGCTCCAACCACAGGTCGGCCAGGCGCAGCGCCTCCTCGACCGCGTTGCGTTCGTACATCGACACCGCCGGGTCACCGGCGGCCGCGAGCTGGCTGGCCGCAACCTGCCGGGCCAGGTCCCAGTTGACCGGCCCGCTGCCCGGCGCGGAGAGCAGGTGCTGCAACTGCGACATGAACTGCTGCATCTGCGCGGGATCGTTGGGGTCTGGTGGCTGCCCACCCGGGAGCGCGAAACCGAACGGAATATCAGGCACGACATCTACGGTACGCGGACCGCGCCCCAGGTCGCCGTCGCTGGCGTTGCGCTGAGGGCGAAGTCGCGCGGCGCATCCGCCGGGTGACCCGTGCCCGGTCGGTACGCTCTGCGGCATGAGACGTCGTGGCCTGACGGTC
This sequence comes from Micromonospora sp. C97, assembly GCF_018070385.1. NCBI lineage: Bacteria > Bacillati > Actinomycetota > Actinomycetes > Micromonosporales > Micromonosporaceae > Micromonospora > Micromonospora sp. C97. The sequence goes on along the minus strand of NZ_JAGPXU010000031.1, from coordinate 83,305 downwards.
CTGCTCGGTGCCCTGTTCACCGCCCTGCTGAGCATCGGGGTGCTCCGGGTGCCGATTCCGTACGTGGTGCTGGGCCCGGGTCCGACCGTCAACACCCTCGGGACGGCCGACGGTAAGGAGGTCATCCAGGTCTCGGGTCGGGAGACCTCGACCTCGGCCGGCCAGTTGCGGCTGACCACGGTGGGGGTGCAGCCCACTGTGCGGTTGCGGGGGGCGATCGCTGGCTGGTTCTCCGACGACGAGGCGGTGGTGCCGCGCGAGCTGGTCTACCCGCCGGGGGAGTCGACGGAGCAGGTCGAGCAGCGCAACGCCGAGGACTTCAAGGCGTCACAGACCAGCGCGGAGACCGCCGCGCTGCGGAAGTTGGGCTTTCCGGTGCAGGTGGTGATCAAGACGGTGGCCGGGGACGGCCCGGCGGCCGGGGCGTTGAAGGCGGGCGACCTGATCACCTCGGTCGACGGCCAGCCGGTGCCGGTGGCCGCGAAGGTCACCGAGCTGGTCCGGGCGAAGCCGGCGGGCACGGCGTTGACCATCGGCTACACCCGTGACGGGGTGCCGGCCACCGCGACGGTGACCAGTCAGGAGCAGGACGGCCGACCGCGGATCGGTGTGGAGATCGATCAGCAGCAGCCGCATCCGTTCACGCTCGGCATCGACCTGGGCGACATCGGTGGGCCGAGCGCCGGTCTGATGTTCGCCCTGGGGATCGTGGACAAGCTGACCCCGGCCGACCTGACCGGCGGTCAGGTCATCGCGGGCACCGGCACCATCGACGACGAGGGTGCCGTCGGCCCGATCGGCGGTATCGCCCAGAAGCTGGTCGGCGCCAAGCGCGCCGGGGCCAAGGTCTTCCTGGTGCCGGCGGACAACTGTGCCGAGGCGGTCCGCAATCCGCAGCCCGATCTGCCGCTGTTGCGGGTGGGCTCGTTGGACGAGGCGATGACCGCTCTGGAGACGTTGCGAGCGGGTGGTCAGCCGACGCGTTGCTGACGGGTGTGACCGTGCCCCGACACGCTCAGGAACACCCCGTACTCTGGGTGCCTGGTCGGAGCCGATCATATCGAGCGTGCGGAGCCAACAGTGGTCATGCGTAGCAGCAGCCCCCTTCCGAGGATGAGCCGGCGCGGGCGCGTCACGATCGCCGTCCTGGTCGGGGTGTTCGTGCTCTTCACCCTGCTCGGCTGGGGTGTGCAGGCGTGGACCGACTGGCTCTGGTTCGACGAGGTCAACTACACCCAGGTCTTCACCGGCGTCCTGCTCACCCGGCTGGTGCTGTTCCTCGCCATCGGCCTCGGCATGGCGGTGATCGTCGGCGGCAACCTGTGGCTGGCCTACCGGCTGCGCCCGCGACTGCGCCCGCACTCGGTGGAGCAGGCGACCCTGGAGCGCTACCGGATGGTGCTCACGCCGCGGCTGGGCACCTGGATCTCGCTGACCGCCGCGGTGGTCGGGCTCTTCGCCGGCCTCTCGGCGCAGAACCGGTGGAACCAGTGGCTGCTCTTCCGCAACGGCGGTGACTTCGGCGTCAAGGACCCGGAGTTCGGGGTCGACATCGGCTTCTACGTGTTCCAACTGCCGTTCTGGCGGTACCTGCTCGGGGTCGCCTTCACCGCTGTGGTGCTGGCCGTGATCGGCGCGCTGGCGGTGCACTACCTCTTCGGCGGTGTCCGCCTGCAGGGCGTCGGTGACCGGATGAGCAACGCGGCCCGCGCCCACCTGAGTTCCCTGGTCGCGGTGTTCGTGCTGTTGAAGGCCGTCGCGTACGTGCTGGACCGGCGGGCGATGCTGCTGGAGTACAACGAGGGCGCCAAGTTGTACGGCGCCGGCTACGCCGACGTCAACGCGCTGCTGCCGGCGAAGGAGATCCTCGCCTACATCTCGATCGTGGTGGCGATCGCGATCATCGTGTTCTCCAACGCCTGGATGCGGAACCTGGTCTGGCCGGGCATCTCGTTGGCGCTGCTCGGCGTGTCCGCGGTGGCCATCGGCGGCATCTACCCCTGGGCGGTGCAGACCTTCGAGGTCAAGCCGAGCGCCAAGGACAAGGAAGCGCCGTACATCCAGCGCAGCATCGACGCGACGCGGGCGGCGTTCGGGTTGGCGGCCACCGAGACGACCCCGTACGCGGCGAACAACCTCACCCCACCGGGGAACCTGGCCACCGACACCTCGGTGGTGTCGAACGTGCGGCTGCTCGACCCGCAGCTGGTCAGCGAGACGTACACCCAGCTCCAGCAGGTGCGTGGCTTCTACGACTTCGGTCCGAAGCTGGACATCGACCGGTACGGGGTGAACGGGAATGTCTCCGATTACGTGGTCGGCGTCCGGGAGATCAACTATGGCGAGCTGACCGACCAGCAGAACACCTGGATCAACCGGCACACCGTCTACACCCACGGGTACGGGCTGGTGGCCGCACCGGCCAACCAGGTGGTCTGCGGTGGTCAGCCGTTCTTCGTCTCCGGCTTCCTGGGCGAGAAGACCCAGGAGGCGTGTTCCTCGCAGACCGAGCAGATCCCGGCCAAGCAGCCGCGCATCTACTACGGCGAGCGGATGGAGGCCGACGACTACGCCATCGTCGGGCAGTCCGACCCGAACAAGAAGGCCGAGTTCGACCGGCCGGTCGGTGAGGGCGGCGGCGAGTCCTACACCTACACCGGTGAGGGCGGCGTGGAGATCGGCTCCTTCACCCGGCGACTGCTGTACGCCATCAAGGAGCAGGAGTCGAACTTCCTGCTCTCGGAGGCGGTCAACAAGGACTCCAAGCTGCTGTACGTGCGTAACCCGCGCGACCGGGTGGAGAAGGTCGCGCCGTTCCTCACCCTGGACGGCGACCCGTACCCGGCGGTGGTCGACGGTCGGGTGCAGTGGATCGTCGACGGCTACACCACGGCGGCCTCCTACCCGTACGCGGAGAAGGTCAACCTCCAGACCGAGACCACCGACGAGTTGACCAACCGGGGCACCTTCCAGCTGGCCCGGGAGGACGTCAACTACATGCGTAACTCGGTGAAGGCCACTGTCGACGCGTACGACGGCACGGTGAAGCTCTACGAGTACGACGACACCGACCCGGTGCTGAAGGCGTGGAACAAGGCCTTCGGCGGTGACCTGGTGCTGCCGAAGGCGGAGATCCCGGTCGAGCTGAGTGAGCACCTGCGCTACCCGGCGGACATGTTCAAGGTGCAGCGCAACCTGCTCACCAAGTTCCACGTGACCAACCCGGGTGACTTCTACTCCGCACAGGACTTCTGGCAGGTGCCCAACGTGCCGGACGCCCCGGACAGCGGTCAGAAGCAGCCGCCGTACTACCTCTTCACCCAGTTCCCGGGGCAGGAGAGCCCCCGGTTCCAGCTCACCTCCGCGGTCACCCCGAACGGCCGGCAGAACCTCGCCGCGCTGATCTCCGGGTCGTACGTCGACGGGCAGCCCCGGTTGGAGGTGCTGGAGTTGCCGGATCAGACCCGGATCTCCGGCCCGGTGCAGGTGCACCAGCAGATGACGAACAACGCGAACATCCGTCAGCAGCTGAACCTGCTCTCCAGCAATCAGGCGCAGGTGCAGTACGGCAACCTGCTCTCGCTGCCCTTCGCCGACGGGATGCTCTACGTCGAGCCGGTCTACGTGAAGAGCAACCAGCAGGACGCGTACCCGCTGTTGCAGAAGGTGCTGCTCTCGTACGGTGACGGCGGCTCGTTCGTGGCGCTCGCCGACAACATCAACGACGGCATCAAGCAGTTGGTCGAGCAGGGTAAGAAGGCCGGGCAGGGCACGTCGCCGCCGCCGACGACCGGGGGCAACCCGACGACACCGACCCCGACGCCGACTCCTTCGGGGACGGCGGCGCCGACGCCGACCCCGAGCGCCGGCACCCCACCGCCGGCCGGTGACCTGGCCGCCGCCGCGGACCGGGTGCAGACCGCGATCACCGAGGTCCGGGCCGCGCAGGCGTCGGGCGACTTCGAGCGGTACGGGCGGGCGCTGAAGGCCCTCGACGAGGCGCTCACCGCGTTCCAGCAGGCACAGCAGGCAGCTGGTGGGTCTGGTGCCAGCCCGAGTGCCGGCGGCTGACCCGGCACGCCCGCACGTACGTCTCGGAGCCCTCGTCGTCGGACCGCACCGGTCCGGACGGCGGGGGCTCCGCCGCGTCCGGAGCCGTGCCCGGCTGTCACCTCGCTGACAGGCGCGGACGTGCCGCAACCTGCGGCACCGGCCCGTCGTCCTCATTTGCAACGGGGTGGATGAGGGGGAGCAGTGGTGAGAGATGCGCAGAGCTTCGATGACTTCTACCGCAGCACCGCACGGCGGATGATGCGGTATGGCTATGCGGTGATCGGCGATCACACCGAGGCGCAGGACCTGGTGCAGGAGGCCTACGCCCGGGCCTGGCGGCAGTGGGGGCGGCTGTCGTCGCATCCGGCGCCGGAGGCGTGGCTGCGGCTGGTGGTGTCCCGGCTGGCGACCGATCGCTGGCGGCGGCTGCGCAGTCTGCGGGGCGCGTTGCGGTTGGCCGGGCCACCGCCGACGGTGTCGCCGCCCAACGAGGACAGCGTGCTGCTGGTCCAGGCGCTGCGTCAGGTGCCGGCGACCCACCGGCGGGCGTTGGCGCTGCACTACCTGTTCGACATGCCGGTCGAGGAGATCGCCCACGAGATCGACGTGCCCGTCGGCACGGTGAAGTCGTGGCTGTCCCGCGGCCGGGCCCGGCTCGCCGCGTTGTTGCCCGATCTGGCTGTCGTGGAATTGGAGGCCACCGATGTCGCGTGAACTGTCCGAGCTGTACCGGTCCCTCGCCGCCGACGCTGACGCCGCCGATCTGGGCGTTCCCGAGGTGCTGCGGCACGACACGGACCGTCGGGCCCGGTTCCGTGCGGCCGGGGGAACGCTGGCCGTGGCGCTGGTGGTGGTGGGCGCGGTGATCGGTGCCCAGGTGGTCACCCGGCCGCCGACGTCCGTAGCCGTACCGGCCGGCACGCCGACGCCGACGCCGACGCCGTCGGCGAGCGTGACCGGCGCTCCGTCATCGCCGCCCGTCTCGCCGACGACCCCCGGCCGCTCCCCGGGCACGTCGACGGCTCCGGGTGGTACCGGCACGCAGCCGCCCAGGACGCCGACGAGCATCCCGGACCGGGCGTTCTTCGCGGTTCCGTCGGCCAACCAGACCGGCACCGCGCCGCAGTTTCGCGACGAGGCCGTGCTGCCGGGCCTGTGCGGCGCGGACATCGGGAGCGAGGCGGTCGTGGACCGCCGCACCCGGCTGCTGATCTACAAGCTGCCGCAGACCCCCAAGGGGTACGTCCCGGACGGCACCTACACGCACTCGATCACGATCTACCGGGCCGGGCGCGCCGACGACGTGCTGGACGAGTTGCGGCAGGCGGTGCGGGACTGCCCCGAGCAGAAGCTGCCGGGCGGCGACACGGCGGTGCGGAGTCGACAGCGGCTGCTCCCGGACAGCGGGTTCGGCGACGAGTCGGTGCTGTTCGAGATGCGTAGCGCGGGTCAGGACGTCAACGGCGACCCGACCGGTGTGCAGGACGTTCGGTTGGTCCGGGCGATCCGGGTCGGCGACGTGGTGACCATCCTCTGGGAGCAGGGCTGGGAGGGCACCTCCAGCCAGCGGGCGCAGGTCGACGCGGACGGTCGACGCGCGGTCACCGCCATTCGGAGGTGGCTCGGCTGACCGGGGTGTGCCGGCCGCCAGCCGGCGGATTCGGATGTCGTTTTGCGGGGCCCGGGGGTGGTGCGCTACGGTTAGCGAGCCGACGCGGGGTGGAGCAGCTCGGTAGCTCGCTGGGCTCATAACCCAGAGGTCGCAGGTTCAAATCCTGTCCCCGCTACGAGAGAAACAGCAGTTCGAAGCCCGCCTCCGGGTCACCGGGGGCGGGCTTCGACGTTGCGGGGGTGCCGGGCCGCGGCGGTTGGTGACCCCCACTGATCATGACTGGGACGGATGGGATAGTCTTAACCAGTCGACGCGGGGTGGAGCAGCTCGGTAGCTCGCTGGGCTCATAACCCAGAGGTCGCAGGTTCAAATCCTGTCCCCGCTACCACTGAAAGTGATATGAGTCCGGCCCCCACACTGTGGGGGCCGGACTTGTTTGGTGCCGCTGTGACCCGAGCGTTCCCGGGAGGGGCCGGCACCGTGCAGGCACCGGCCCCGGCGGGTGCTACCGCAGGCCGAAGGCCCGGGTGACGGTCTGGGTGACGCCGCCGCCGTTGCGCTGCGTGGCGGTGACCCGGATCGACACGAAGTCGGCCCGCTGCGGCGCGTTCAAGGACGCCTGCCAGGCGCCCTTTTTCTCCCGCAGGTCCTGCCGCCGCCAGGTCGCCCCGTCGTCGTACGAGATCTCCAGTCGGAGCGACGACACGGCGTCCCGGGCCGCGGTGCTGCCCACCACCACGGGGCTGACCGTGAGGTCCGTTCGGCGCTTCGTCCGACCCGCGAGGTCCACGTCCGTTCCGTAGTCCAGTTGGACCAACGGGATGGCCTGCACCTGCGTGCTGCCGCCGGAGACGAAGCTCCACTCGGTGTGCGTGGCGGTCGAGTACGGGCTGAACTCGGGGTTGCCCGTGGTCTCGACGACCAGTCGGTACGGCAGCTTCTCCGGCGACAGGTCACCCGCGCCGACCTCCGGCCAGCCGTTGAACTGGGTCAGCTGTTTGTCGCCCTGATAGAACGTGGCGATCTGCGACATGCTGGCCCCGCCACTGTGTGCGGCACCCGCGTCGCCGAACCCCTGGATGTAGGCGCTCATGGCGGTCTCGCCCCGGAACGGGATCTCGGTGCTGAGTAGCCGTGGTCGGGTGATGGGCCCGAACCAGCGGTCCTTCTGCACGCTGCCCGGCCGGTAGGCGATGGCCTCCGTGTTGGACCGTGCCCAGTCGGCGACGTCGGCGTACTGCATCCACGTGACGCCGCCACCCGCGGAGACCCAGTCGGTACGCGGCCCCGGCGCGACCGGTTCGAACGGGAACGGGCGTGCCGCCGCGTACTCGTACGGTGGGAAGTCCACCCGCGTCTCGCTGGACTGCTTGCCCGGGGGCGGGGAGAAGGTGAGATCGATCCGGGCGAGGTTGCCCGGGTCGGTCTTGGCCGACGGGTCCTTCGGCACCGCGCCACGGTGGTAGTCCACCAGGTCGTACAGGTACGTGGCCCTGGGGTGGGCGACGACGACCAGCCGGAGCGGCTTGCGGCCGGCAGCGCCGATCTTCTGGATCAACGCCTCGCCCTCGTCCATGGTCACCGAGGCCACCGGGATCGGTCCGGTCGTCACGGCGTCGGGGTTGCCGTACCAGTCGCTCTTGCGGCCCGCGCGGTCGTTGACCACGACGAGCATGGCCGCGCCGGCGGTGTGCGCCGCCGCCGCCTGATCCGTGGGGGTCACCGATTCGTTGCCGCGCACGACCACGGCCTTGCCGCGGGCGGCGAGGCCGGCGTAGTCGGCGGTGCCGCCGGCACCCGCGAAGACGGCGTCCAGGCGCGTGGTGCCGTCGGGCAGCGGCGGGGAACCGGGCTGCGCGAGCGGGTCGTTGAGCTGCTGGCCGGGGTAGCTGATGGCCAGCGGCGTCTGCTCGGCGCGGATCCGGGTGGTGAAGACGAAGCTGCCCTTGCGCACCTTGTTCCCGGTCGGCAGGGCCCACAGGCTGTCGTAGCCGGCACCCGGCCAGAACGTCTCGCGCAGGGCGTTCCAGTCGGTGGGTGTCGGTTCGCTCTCGGTGAAGGAGCGGTAGACGTCGATGCGGCTGTTGACGACGGCGGTCGGCTGGGCTGTCGCCACCTTCACCTGGCGGGCCCGCGCGGCGTCGAGTTCCACCACCCGATCGGTGCTCAGGTCGACCTCGGGAGCGGTCAGCATCGCGAGCCCGAGGGAGCGGGGCCCGTGCAGACCTTCCACGTCCGCCGCCGCGACGACGGTGTACGAGCCGGGCGCGAGGCGGGCGGTGAGCTTTCCGTCCGGCACCCACATGAAGGCCGAACCGGTGTCGGCGTTGACGACCTCGACCTCACCGCTCATGGGTCGCCCGGCGCGGTCCTTCAGGTGGATGGTGAGGTCGTGCTTCTCGGACTCCACGGCGAGCCCGACGGCAGTGTGCACCTCGCCGGCCGCGAACCGGGCCGTGACCTGGGCGGAGTACCTGCCGGCGGGGAGACCGGCCGGGGCCACCACGACGTCGGCGGTCGCGCTCGCCCGGGCGGGCACCGTGAGGCGCTCGGCGGTCGCCGTGAACGTCCGCGCGGGGGAGGCGCCCTGGTCGACGGAGAGCGTCAGAGTGATCGGGCTGTCCGTGGTGTTGGTGTAGGTGATGGTCCGCCTGATCGGCTGTGGGGTGCTGCCCGGCGACCACCCGACGAGTCCGGCGTCCACCGACCCGGTCGCGATGACCTGGTCCTGGTGGTAGGCGGCGGCGACGTTCAACCGACCGCTGCCGGCCTGGTAGGCGTCGTAGTCGGGCGTGCGGACGCTGGTGCTCATCAGCGCGTCCTTGATCTGCCGCGCACTCCAGGTCGGGTGCTTCTGGGCCAGCAGCGCGGCCGCCCCGGCGACGTGGGGCGCCGCCATCGAGGTGCCGCTGTCGACGTAGTAGTAGCCCTCACCCCAGGAGATGTGCTGCGAGCGGGCCGCCAGCACGTCCACCCCGGGAGCGGTCATGTCGGGCTTGAGTGCCTCGTCGTTCATCCGGGGCCCGACGCTGGAGAAGCCGGCCAGGTGGTCGGAGGTGTCCACCGCGCCGATGGTCAGCGCGGCGTCCGCGGTGCCTGGGGCACCGAGGGTGTACGGATCTGGTCCGCTGTTGCCGGCGGCCACGACGAAGAGCGCACCCGTCTCGGCGGTCAGCTGGTTGACGGCCTGGCTCAGCGGGTCGTCCTGGGTGTGCCACGCGCTCACGCCGAGGCTCATGTTGATCACCTTGGCGTGCTCGGCCCGCGCCGCCCACTCCATGCCCGCGATGATCCCCGAGATGGATCCGCTGCCGTACTCGTCGAGGACCTTGCCGATCACCAGGTCGGCGTCGGGTGCCACCCCCCGTTCCCGGCCGCCGGAGGCTGCGCCCGTCCCGGCCACCGTGGAGGCGGTGTGGGTGCCGTGCCCGTTCCGGTCGATCACGTCCTGGCCGGGGATGAAGCTCCGGGAGGCCACCACCCGGTCGGCCAGGTCCGGGTGGGTGGTGTCCACCCCGCTGTCCAGGACGGCGACGCGGACCCCGTCGCCGGTGCCACCCGCGGCCCACGCCGCCGGAGCGCCGACCTGGGCGGTGGTGTCGGCCAGGCTGGCCGTCGCCTTGCCGTCGAGCCACACCTTGTCGATGCCGGCGGTGAAGGAGGGCGCCGAGGTGGCAGCGCTGCGGGCGGTCGGTGACCGCCCGTCGGTGAGGGCCGACCAGAAGTCCGCGGCCTGTGACCGGCGGGTGCGGATCGCCTCACCCCGCACGGAGGGAAGCTGCTCCGTGGTCTGCGTGCCCGGCAGCGTGGTCGCGGTCCTGAGCTTCGCCGACCCCGTCGTACGGGTGACGATCAGGGGGAGTTCGGCGCTCCGCGCGTCGTCGTAGCCCTGGGCGATGAGCTGGGTGACGTCGAACAGCTGCTTGTCGAGCCGGCCGGTGGCGAGGTAGGGCACCGCCTCGTCCGGGTAGACGTAGGTGTCCCGGCCCTCGGTGGAGATGCGTACGGAGCCGGTGGCGCCGGGCGCGCGCTTGACGTCCACCGAGGGAGTCGCACCGGGCCGGCCCGGGGTCACCGTCACCCGGTCGCCGGTGATCAGCGTGACCGTGACGGGGGTGCGGTCCGCGGCACCGCTCGGAGCGGGTTTCGTGGGCGGTGCCGGTGGGGGCGGCGGGGCGCCGTGCGCCGCGGTGGGGGTGAGGAGAGCGGCGACGAGGGTGACGCCGACCGCTGCCGCCGCAGATCTTCGGGTGCGAGAGATCCGCGCACTGTCTACAGAGTTGACCATGAGGCGAATCCGATCACCTCAAGACATTCATGTAAAGATCATCATCTTTGCCGGGGCGTTGCGAACAGGTTGCGCGCCGGCCGGAGTGTTCCGGACATTCCGCTCCCGGGAAATCCGCGTGGACCGACGTGCCGAGGTTGCGCCCTTCGGCGAGGATGGGCACATGTCTTCATTCGGTAAGTGGTGGGGCCGCCTGAGCGCGGTCTTCGGTGCGGTCGTACTGGCGGTCTTCGTGCCCGTGGCGGCCTGGGCGTCCACGGGCACCGGCGAACTCGTGGTGGAGGCCGCCCGGCGGCGTGGCCGCAGCGGGTTCGGGGTGCTGCCCCTGCTCTGCTGCCTGGTGGTGGTCGCGATCGTCGTGTTCCTGGTGCTGCGCCTGATGCGCAACCGCCGGGGTGGCCCGCCGCGCTGACCGGGTCGGCGGCCCCGACGGTCACCGGCGGCCGGTCCCGGGACCGGCCGCCGGTGTTCACACCGCCAGGGCCGCGATGGCCTGGGACAGGAAGCGGGCGGTGGCCTCGCGGGTGCCGTCGCGCTTGACCCGGATGCGCTCGGCGGCGGTGACCAGCAGGGTGCGCACCTTGGCGTGCCCCTTCGGCGGCGGCGCGGGCGCCGGCCCGAGCAGGTCGGCGATGCTGGTGCCGAACGCGGCGGCACGTCGCTGGGCCGCGTCGGTGATGCTGCCCTCGGCGTAGCGGCGCACGGCGGAACTGGCGTTGAGCCCACGCTCGTGACCGAGGACGGCACCGACCTCACCGTTGTTGGTCAAGAAGTTGATGACGTCGGCGACCGTGTCCGGGTGGCGGGTGCCCCGGAACGCCGCCCAGTACATCGACGCCCGTGCCCACTGGGCGCCCGGCGGGCCGGGGAAGCCGACGATGCCCAACTCCGACTCGGTGAGTCGTTGCAGCTCCGGTAGCTGGTGCGACCAGGCGAAGGACGCGGCGGTCGCCCCGCTCACCACCAGCTGTCGGGCCGGCTCGCCGCTGTCGGCCTGCTCGACCAGCGCCGCGCTCGGCGTGGCCCGTGCCCGGCGAGCCCGCTGCCACAGCTCGAACCACGCGATCAGCTCGTCCGCGCCGAAGCCGAGCTGGTTGCCCCGGTAGAACTCGCCACCCTGCGCCCGCAGCCAGAGCCAGAGCGCACGGTAGTCGCCCGACCCGTCCATGGTGCCGGCCACCCGCCGGTCGCTGACCTCGGTGACCTCGGTGGCCCAGGAGATGTAGTCGGCCCAGGACATCCCGGCCCGTGGCTCCGGCACCTGCAGCTCCCGCAGCAGGTCCCGGTTGAACACCACGACGGCGTGGGTCTGCCCGGCGGCCACCGCCATCGTCCGCCCCTCCACCGTGCCGTAGCGGATCAGGCCCTCCGGCAGGCCCCGAAGATCCAGGTGCCGGTCGGTGAGGTCGAGGATGACCTGACGTCGGGTGTACTCCGTCAGCATGGCGTCGTCGATCTGGATCAGGTCCGGTACGTTCCCGCCGCCCGCCTGGGTGGCCAACCTGTCGTAGTAGCCGTCGGCGCCCTGCCAGGTGACCCGGAAGGTGACCCGGGGGTTGCGGGTCGAGTACAGCTGGAGCGCCTTCTCGGTGAGCGCGGCCCGGTTGGCGTCACCCCACCAGAAGACCGACAGCTCGACGGGCCCGTCCTGGGTCGAGGTGGCGGCTCCGTCGCTGCAACCCGCCAGCCCGCCGGACGCGAGCAAAGGCGCACCGAGCAGCGCGCTGAGCAGTCGGCGCCGGCCCGGGTCGGCGCCGAGGCGGTCGAGCGGGGGTCGAACAACGGGCACGGCGCTCTCCTGGACCTACGGGGGTGGCGGTCGGACCATTCACGCAGGCAGCGCACGAAGGTGTCAACGTCCGTCCGGTCACCCTCGGCCGGGTGGTCGAATCTGGGCCTTCCGCTGTCGCGTGGTGTACTAGGGCGCGTGGAACTTCTGCACTCGGGCAAGGTCCGGGACGTCTACGCCGACGGCGACGACCTGATCCTGGTGGCCTCGGATCGCATCTCGATCTACGACGTGGCGCTGCCGACGCCGATCCCGGACAAGGGTCGCCTGCTCACCGCGCTCTCGCTCTGGTGGTTCGAGCAGCTCGCCGACCTGGTGCCGAACCACGTCATCTCGGCCACCGACGTGCCCGCCGAGTTCGCCGGGCGGGCCATCCGCTGCCAGCGGCTGGACATGGTCCCGGTCGAATGCGTCGCCCGCGGTTACCTGACCGGTGGCGGCCTGCGGGAGTACGAGCGCACCGGCGCGGTCTCCGGCGTACCGCTGCCGCGAGGGCTCGGCGAGGCGTCGATCCTGCCTGAGCCGATCTTCACGCCGTCGAGCAAGGCGCCGGCGGGCGAGCACGACGAGCCGATCACGTACGACGACGTGGTGGACAAGGTGGGCGCGGCCACCGCCGAGCGACTGCGGCAGATCACCCTCGACATCTACCGGCGCGGTGCCGAACTGGCCGCCGACCGGGGCATCCTGATCGCCGACACCAAGATCGAGCTGGGCTGGGCGCCGGACGGCACGCTGGTCCTCGCCGACGAGCTGCTCACCTCCGACTCGTCGCGGTTCTGGCCGGCCGAGTCGTACCAGCCGGGGCGGGTGCAGTTCTCCTACGACAAGCAGTACGTGCGGGACTGGGCCACCGGCAGCGGCTGGGACAAGCAGCCCCCCGCCCCGGACGTGCCGGCCGAGGTGGTCGAGGCGACCCGGGCCCGCTACGTTGACGTCTACGAGAAGCTCACCGGTAACCGCTGGGACTGACCGGGATACCGCGCTTTCCCCGTACCTGCTGGACCTGACCGTCATCACCGTCGAGGATGGACCCGTCACTCTTCGTGGAGTCTGGGGCGGTCGGATGAACGGCGACATGTGGATCAGGGCGCTCAAGGCGGCCCGGGCCGGTGCGGGTGTCTCGCAGGAGGCCCTGGCGGAGCTGATCAGGTGGAGCCCGTCCACCATCGCGGCTATCGAGACCGGGCGGCGCCGGCCCACCCCGCAGTTCGCCGAGGCGGCGGACGCGGCGCTGAACACCGGCGGGCTGCTGGCCGAGCTGCTGGCGGTGGCGGCCCGGCAGGAGTCGCCGGCCTGGTTCGCGCCGTGGCGGGCGATCGAGGCCGAGGCGGTCGCCCTCCGCACCGTTCAACCGTCGCTGGTGCCGGGCCTGCTCCAGACCGAGGCGTACGCGCACGCGGTGCTCAGCGCCCAGGGCACCCACACCCCGGAGCAGGTCGCCCAGCTGGTCGCCGGCCGGCTGGCCCGCCAGGAGCTGCTGACCGGCCCGGCCCCGAAGCGGTTCACCGCGATCGTCGACGAGACCGCGCTGCGCCGCGTGGTCGGCGATCGGGACGTTCAGCTCGCCCAGTTGGAACGGCTGGTCGAGTTGGCCACCCTGCCCCACGTGCGGCTCTACGTGATCCCCGCCGGGGTGGGCGCGCACCCCGGGCTGGCCGGCGGCTTCGTGCTGGCCAACCTGACTGACGGCGACGAGGTGGCCTACGTCGACGGGGTCTTCGGTCAGATCGTCGACCGGCCCGACACCGTGGCTACCATCAGGACGATGTGGGACACGCTGCTGGGCGAGGCCCTGCCGGCGAGCGTGTCCGTCGAGCTGATCGGAAAGCTGGTGAACGAGCTGTGAACTCCGCCCCCACCCCTCGGTGGCGCGTGTCGACCCGGAGCGGCAACGGCGGCGACACCTGCGTGGAGGTGGCCGACAACCTGCCGGGTCAGGTGCTGGTCCGCGACTCCACCGACCGCGCCGGTGCCGTTCTCACCTTCGCGCCGGCGGCCTGGCGCGCGTTCGTGGCGCGGGTCCGCGCCGGCCGCTGAGGTCAGTCCACCCAGTCCAGAGTGCGCCGCACGGCCTTGCGCCACTGGCGCAGCTCCTGATCGCGCAGCTCCGGGGCCATCGCCGGCTCCCACTGCGCGTCGGAACGCCACTGCGCCCGCAGGGTGGCCAGATCCGGCCAGAAACCGACCGCCAACCCGGCCGCGTACGCCGCACCCAGGCAGGTGGTCTCGGTGATCCGGGAACGGACGACAGGCACGTCGAGCACGTCCGCCAGGAACTGCATGAGCAGGCCGTTGGCGGTCATGCCGCCGTCCACCCGCAGACGGCGCAGCGCCACATCCGAGTCGGCGTTCATCGCGTCGACCACCTCGCGGGTCTGCCACGCCGACGCCTCCAGCACCGCCCGCGCCAGGTGCCCCTTGGTGATGTAGCCGGTCAGGCCGGCGATCACCCCGCGGGCGTCGCTGCGCCAGTGCGGGGCGAACAGCCCGGAGAACGCCGGCACCACGTAACAGCCGCCGTTGTCGTCGACGGTGCGGGCCAGCTCCTCCACCTCGGCCGCCGAGGAGATCAACCCCAGGTTGTCCCGCAGCCACTGCACCAGTGAGCCGGTGACCGCGATGGCACCTTCCAGGGCGTACGCCGGTGGTTGGTTCTTGATCCGGTAGGCGACGGTGGTGAGCAGGCCGTGGGTCGACGGAACCGGGCTGGCACCGGTGTTGAGCAGCAGGAAACTGCCGGTGCCGTAGGTGCACTTCGCCTCGCCCGGCTGGAAGCAGGTCTGCCCGAACAGGGCGGCCTGCTGGTCGCCGAGCGCACTGGCCACCGGCACCCCGCCGAGCACGCCGGTCGCCGAGCCGTACACCTCGGCGGAGGAGCGGATCTCCGGGAGCATCGCCGCCGGCACGCCCATGGCGTCCAGCAGCTCCGGGTCCCAGTCGAGCGTCGTGAGGTCCATCAGCATGGTCCGGCTGGCGTTCGTCACGTCGGTGACGTGCGCGCCGGTCAGCTTCCAGATCAGCCAGCTGTCCATGGTGCCGAAGAGCACCTCGCCGCGCTCGGCGCGCTCGCGCAGGCCGTCGACCTCGTCGAGCAGCCAGCGCAGCTTCGGCCCGGCGAAGTAGGTGGCCAGCGGCAGGCCGGTGCGGGTCCGGAACCGCTCCTCGCCGTACGCCGAAGCGAGCTCGCGCAGCAGCGGCCCGGTCCGGGTGTCCTGCCAGACGATGGCGTTGGCCACCGGGCGGCCGGTGGCCCGGTCCCAGACGACAGTGGTCTCCCGCTGGTTGGTGATGCCGACGGCGGCCAACCCGGACGCGTCGGTGCCGGCGGCCCGCAGCGCCTCGGCGACCACCTGCTGGACGTTGTCCCAGATCTCCTCGGCGTCGTGCTCCACCCAACCCGGTCGGGGGAAGACCTGCCGGTGCTCGCGCTGGGCCACGGCGACGATGTCCCCGGCCCGGTCGAAGACGATGCACCGCGAGGAGGTGGTGCCCTGGTCGATGGCGGCGACGTACTGGGGGGTCACCGCAGCACCGTACCCGGACGGCGGAGTGGCGCGACAGGCGTCGCTGTGGGTTCCGGCCCACCGCCGTCGGCTGCCGTCCGCGTCCCCTACGATGTGCGAACGTGCGCGACATCGCAGTTTTCAGTGGAACCGCCCATCCCGACCTGGCTGCCGAGATCTGCGCTCACCTGGGAGTGCCGCTGCACCCGGTGCGGGTCTCCCGGTTCGCCAACGACTGCCTGGAAGTCCAGTTGCAGGCCAACTGCCGGGAGCGGGACGTCTTTCTGATCCAGCCGCTGGTGCCGCCGGTGCAGGAGCACCTGGTCGAGCTGCTGCTGATGATCGACGCGGCTCGGGGCGCCTCCGCCGGTCGGATCACCGTGGTGCTGCCGCACTACGCGTACGCCCGCTCGGACAAGAAGGACGCGCCGCGGATCTCGATCGGCGCCCGGCTCGTCGCCGACCTGCTCACCTCGGCCGGGGCGGACCGGGTGCTCGCGATGACCCTGCACTCGCCGCAGGTGCACGGCTTCTTCAGCGTCCCGGTGGATCATCTGCACGCGCTGCGGGAGCTGGCCACCCACTTCCGGCGCTACGACCTCAGCAACACCGTGGTGGTCTCACCCGACCTGGGCAACGCCAAGGAGGCCGCGGCCTTCGCCCGGCTGCTCGGCACACCGGTGGCGGCCGGGGCGAAGCAGCGGTTCAGCGACGACCTGGTCAAGATCAGCGCGGTGATCGGTGACGTGACCGACCGGGACGTCATCGTGCTGGACGACGAGATCGCCAAGGGCAGCACGGTGGTCGAGTTGATGGAGCATCTGCGCGGCCTGAAGGTTCGGTCGATCCGGCTCGCCTGCACGCACGGCCTCTTCTCCGGCGACGCGTTGCAACGGCTCAGCGACCAGGACGGCGTCCTGGAGATCGTCTGCACCAACACGGTGCCCATCCCGGACGCCAAGCGGGTCCCCAAGTTGCGGGTCCTGTCGGTGGCCCCCGCCCTGGCCGAGGCGACGCGCCGAATCCACAACGGAGAATCCGTCTCCGCCCTCTTCGCCTGACCCACCCCGTCTCCCCGCCCTGCTCTTCCCCGCGATCTTGCGGTTTGTGTCGCCGGGATGAGTGGTTTCGGGTGATTCGCCGCGACAGCAAGTGCAAGATCGCGTGCGGGTGGGGTGGGGCGGGGTGGGGTGGGGTTAGTGCGGGGTGGGATTTTGGGTGGGTAGGCCGGTGGTGATGCGGACTGTGGTGCCGGCGGTGCCGGTGGACACCTCCATCGCGTCGGTCAACTCGCGGGCCAGCCAGAGCCCCCAGCCGCCGGCGGTGTCCGGGGCCGGCCGACTGCGGTCGCCCAGTCGCTGCGGGCTGATCCCGCGCCCGTGGTCGGCGATCTCGCAGACCAGCACACCCGACTCCTGCCAGAGGCGCAGCCAGCCGCGCCCGCCGCCGTGGCGCACCGCATTCGTGATCAGCTCGTTGATCGCGAGCACGAAGTCGTCCAGCCGCTGGCCCCGCAGGCCCGAGGCATGCGCGCAGGAGGCGACCGAGTGTCGAATCTCGGTCACCTGAGCCTGGTCAAAGGCGTCGGCGATCAGGAGGGCAGGTTCGATGGGCACAACCGTACGCGGTGCGTGCGGATCTGCGTTCGTCATGGGCCCGTCCCGGCGGCGCATCTCGGAGTATTTCGCGGCTTTTCCACCGTACGTCAGGGTTTCCCGAACCGCACTCGCTGATCGCCGGGCGGCCGAACCGTTGTGGCATCCTGACCGCCATGCCGTCGCCGCCGGGTGGATTCGAGGTGCCGCTGTGGCGTGCCCTCACCGTGTTCAGGCTGGCCTCCCTGGCGTACGTCTGCGCGCTCGCGGTGCGCGACGCAGACCGGTACGCCCACCCGTACGCCGTCGGCGCCCTGATCCTGCTGATGATCACCTGGACCGGGGCGACCGCTGTCGGGTACGCCCGACCGTCCTGGCGGCGCTGGCCGCTGCTGCTGGCCGACCTCGCGGTGGTGGTGGCCATCGTGCTGGCCACCCCGTGGGTGGTCGGTCGGACGGCGCTCACCCACGGCGTACCCACCCTCGGGGTGGCCTGGATGGCCGGCCCGGTGCTGGCCTGGGCCGTCTCCGGCGGCCGGCGGCGGGGCACTGTCGCCGCGCTGATCGTCGCCGGAGCGGACCTGGCCACCCGGGAGCGGATCGGTCAGTCCTCGTTCACCGGGGTGATCCTGATGCTGCTCGCCGGAGTGGTGGTCGGGCACGTGGCCCGGCTGGCGGCGAGCGCCGAGGAGCGGCTGCAACGCGCCGTGGAGCTGGAGGCCGCCACGCGGGAGCGGGAACGGCTGGCCCGGGGCATTCACGACTCGGTTCTGCAGGTGCTGGCGCTGGTCCAGCGGCGCGGCGCCGACCTGCCCGGGGAGGCCGGCGAGCTGGCCCGGCTGGCCGGTGAGCAGGAGGCCGCACTGCGCACGCTGATCACCGGTGCCAGCCCGACCGCCGCGAACCTCCCGGAGGGGGGCGAGGCGGTGGACCTGCGGACCCTGCTCGGCCGGTACGCCTCGGCGACGGTGGCGCTCTCCGCCCCGGCCACGCCGGTGCCGCTGCCCCGACAGGTGGCCGGCGAGTTGGCGGCGGCGACCGGTGCGGCACTGGACAACGTGGGACGGCACGCCGGTGGGCGGGCCTGGGTGCTGATCGAGGACGAGGGGGAGACGGTGACCGTGTCGATCCGTGACGAGGGGCCGGGCATCCCGGACGGCCGGCTGGCCGAGGCGGCCGCCCAGGGGCGGCTCGGGGTGACCCAGTCGATCCGGGGCCGGGTGACCGACCTGGGCGGGACGGTGCGGATCGTGTCCGCACCCGAGGCGGGCACCGAGATCGAGCTGAGCGTGCCGAGGTCGGCGCGGTGAACCAGATCCGGGTCATGGTGGTGGACGACCATCCGATGTGGCGGGAGGGGGTGGCCCGCGACCTGACCGAGGCCGGCTTCCTGGTGGTGGCGACCAGCGGGGAGGGGCGACAGGCCGTTCGGGTGGCCGCCGCCGCCCGGCCCGACGTCGTCGTCCTCGACCTGCAACTGCCGGACATCTCCGGCGTCGAGGTGATCCTGGGGTTGCGCACGGCGCTGCCCGCCGTACGGGTGCTGATGCTCAGCGCCAGCGGCGAGCAGCAGAGCGTGCTGGACGCGGTCAAGGCCGGTGCCACCGGTTACCTGGTGAAGTCGACAGCGCCCGCCGAGTTCCTGGAGGCGGTCCACCGCACCGCGGCCGGCGAGGCGGTGTTCACCCCCGGCCTGGCCGGACTGGTGCTCGGCGAGTACCGCCGGTTGGCCGCCGGACCGGGGCGGGGGAGCGCCGGCGCTGCCGAACCCGCGACGCCCCAGCTCACCGAACGGGAGACGGAGGTGCTGCGGCTGGTGGCGAAGGGGATGTCGTACAAGCAGATCGCCCAGCGGCTCGGCCTGTCGCACCGCACCGTGCAGAACCACGTGCAGAACACCCTGGGCAAGCTGCAACTGCACAACCGGGTCGAGCTGACCCGGTACGCCATCGAACGCGGCCTGGACGACTGAGCGGACGGACGTCAGATCGAGCGGACGTCAGACCGAGCGCGGTGGCTCCGTCTCGTGGATGGCCAACTCCTCGGCGGTCGCCCCGCCGCCGGCCGATCCGGCGTCGTACGCCACCGAGTCGGTCTCCTGGTCGGTGTGCGACCCCTCGTCCGGTTCCACCAGCCGGCCCACAGTGGCGTCGGCCACCGTGCCGAGCTGACCGTGGTCGTACAGCGAGACCGGCGAGTTCGGGTCCGAGGTGGGCCCGGGATCCATCACGTCGGCGTCCAGCTGGGCCTCCGCCGCGGCTTCCAGATTGTCCGCCTCGAAGGCGATCTTCGGGTCGATCGTGCCGGCCAGCGGATCGTCCGCCGGGCGTTCGTAGACCTCACGGTCGAGCTTGTAGTCCAACGACTCACCGTCGAGCTGCTCCTCAGCTGTCGTTCCGAACCGGTCCACCGCCACCGGCGTCCGGTCGCCGGGCAGCTGGGCCGGGTCGGGGCCGTCCGCCTCGCGCCCGGTGAAGACGTCGTCGTTGGCGGTCGAGTCGTCATCGGCGGTGTCGGGCAGCCCTTGCGCCTCGGTGTCGGACACGGGGGTCGGGTACTCGTTGTCGCGCATGTCTGATCACTACCCGCTGCCCTCCCGCCGTAACCGGGTGACCCTTCGGCGAAACGGCACCGAACCGGGCGTCGACGGCGAAAGCCCGGGGCCGGCAGCGCGTACCGGCCGGCGAGGTACGCCGCGATCAGCTTGGTCAGAGGGCCTCGTCGTCCGGGTGCAGCACACACCAGACGACCTTGCCGTCCCCTACGGCGCTGCTGCCCCAGCGACGGGTCACCGTGTCGATCAGCAGCAGGCCCCGGCCGCCGGCCCGGGACGGCGGGGAGATCCCGGCGAACGTCGGCCGGCGCGGGGAGTGGTCACGAACCGCCAGGTGCAGGGTGGTCTCCTGGGGTGCCAGCCGAACCGTCATCGGGGTCTGGGCATGGGCCACCACGTTGTTGACCATCTCGGTGATGGCGATGCACGCCGGATCGGCGAGCGTCGGCATGCCCCAGCGCTCGCAACCGGTGTTGACCAGATCGCGGGCCTGCCGGGCGGCTCCCACCGTCGGGGCGAGTTCGGCGGTGAGCACCGCCGCCAGTGGTGTCGTCGCGATGGCGGCCAGCGCGCCGTCGAGCGTCGGCCAGGCCGGCACGCCGTCGAGCGCCGAGTCCGAGTGGGCGGGCCCGGCGGCTGCGGAGTCCGGTTGGGCGGGCCCGGCGGCCGTCGGGTCACACAGCAGCAGATCCGCGGCGGGCCAGTCGGCGACCTCCCGGCGAATGTCGGCGAAGATGCCCCGACCGGCCGGCTCGACGAACCGCAGACCGGTCACGTCCGCCACCACCGGGCCGGGGCGGTCCGCGAGGCGGGTGAGCAGGGCGCCGCGTACCGCCTCGGCTCCGGCGGCGTCGAGCACACCGGTCAACCGGACCACCGCCGACGACTCGTCGACTTCCACGAGACAGCTCGCCATGATCGCCCCATTGTGCGCGCCGGTGACGGTCGGCGCATTCTGACGCTCGACGTCCGCCATCAGCGGTCCGACCGGGAGCGGCGGTTGATGGCCGCCAGGGTGCCGACGGCGGTGCCGGCGGCGGCCAGACCGAACGCGGCGGTCATCCGCACCAATTGCCGGCGTCGACCGTGCCAGCCGCCGTCCTGGCGCGCCTGAGCGTCGGCGTGGAACACGTTGCCGCTGCTGTCCACGCGGGCGCCCGGCCCGAACTGGGTTCGGTGCGCGTACCAGCCGAGGGTGCGCTCCACCAGCGCGGGCGCCAGCCGCCACTGCAGGCCGATCAACCGGGCCGCGCCACCGGCGTACGCCTCGCGGCGCGGCCGGCGCAGCAGCCGGACGATGGTCTCGGCGACCACCTCCGGCGGGTAGATCGGAGGCGGCGGCACCAGCTCCCGGCCGCTGTGATTGCCGGTGTGCCGGAAGAACGGGGTGTCGATGGTGGCCGGCAGCACGGTGCAGACGGAGATGTGCCCCCGGCCGGTGACCCGCAGCTCCTGACGGACGGTGTCGGCCAACCCCCGGATGCCGTGCTTGGTGGCGTTGTACGCAGACTGGTACGGCATGGCCACCTCGGCCAGCACCGAGGCGTTGTTGACCAGCACACCGCCACCGGCGGCGCCGAGGTAGGGCAGGGCCGCCTTGATGCCGTGCACCGCCCCGAGCAGGTTGACCTCCAGCACCCGGCGGAACTCGGCGACCGGGATCTCGTCGAACAGACCCACCGCGCTGACCGCGGCGTTGTTCACCCAGGCGTCGATCCGACCGAACTCGGCCACCGCCTGTTCGGCCAGCCGCCGCACCGACTCCAACTCGGTCACGTCGGTCGGTACGACGAGCGCCTGACCGCCCAGCTCCCGGCAGCGCTGCGCGACCTGTCGCAGGGCCGGCTCACTGCGGGCGGCCAGCACGACGGCGGCACCCCGGCGGGCCAGTGCGTAGGCGGTCGCCGTGCCGATCCCGCTGGACGCGCCGGTGATCACCACGGTCGAATCGTCGAGACTGCGGGTCAGCGGCATTCCTGAGCGGTACCCCCGGCCGGACCTGGTCACACCAGCGACAGGTTGTCGATCACCATCGAATCGTGCGGTCGGGTGTCACCTGTGCTTGCTGTGGCGCAAGTGTCGGTGGCAGTCGGGCGGACTCTTCCTGATCTGCCAGGTTTCGACTCAGCGTCGCGGGGTTAATGGGACGCTCTGACCGGGAGGACCACCGCCGAGGAAAGATCGCAGGGAGGTGACCCATGCGCGTCGGCCTCGTCTGCGCGCACGCCAGCTCATACCGCCACGCCGACGGCCCACCGGTCGGCACTCGACAGCACATCGCCAGGGTCGCCGCGGAACTGACCGAGCGGGGCCATGACGTCCGGCTCTACGTCCGCCGGGACGACCCGGCGCTGCCGGCGACGATGAACGTCGACGGCTACCAGGTGCACCACGTGCCGGCCGGCCCGCCCACCGCACTACCCACCGCCGAGCTGATCCCGTACGTGACGGAGGTCGGCCGTTGGCTGGCCGACGAGTGGTCCGGTGCCTGGCGGCCCGAGGTGGTGCACGGGCACTACTGGGTCGGCGGCCTGGCCGCCGCACACGCCGTTCGGGAGACCGACATCCCGGTGGTGCAGACGTTCCACTCGCTCGGCGTCGAGCAGCTGCGTCACCTGGGCGGTCACTACGACGGGCCGGGGCAGCGGATCACGCTGGAACGCGCGCTGACCCGGGCCGTCGACATCGCCGTGGCCCAGTCCAACGACGAGGTCGACGAGCTGACCCGGATGGGTCTGCAACGCAGCTCGGTCGCGTTGGTGCCGGCCGGCGTCGACATCGACCTGTTCCATCCCGACGGCGAGGCCGCGCCGCGCGAACAGCGGCCCCGCATCCTCTCGGTGGGCTCGCTCGCCGCCGGGCACGGCCAGGAGGACCTGATCCGGGCGATGCGGCTGGTCGGCGACGCCGAGTTGGTGATCGCCGGTGGGCCGCCGGCCGACCAGTTGGCCAACCACGCGGAGGCGCGCCGGCTGCGCGAGCTGGCCGAACAGATCGGCGTCGTCGACCAGGTGCGGCTCGTCGGGGCGGTGCCGCACGACCAGATGGCCACCTGGTACCGGTCGGCGGACGTGGTCGCCTGCACGCCGCACTACTCCTCGGCCGGGCGGGTCTCGCTGGAGGCGATGGCCTGCGGGGTGCCGGTGATCGGCTACGCGATGGGCGGCCTGGCGGACGCCGTCGTCGACGAGGTCACCGGCCGCCTGGTGCCTCCCGGTGACGTACGCGCGCTCGGCGTGTCGCTGCGTCGGCTGCTCGCCGACAACGCCGGCCGGTTCGCGTACGGACACGCCGCGGTGGACCGGGTGCGCAGCAGCTACACCTGGGAGCGGACCGCCGGTGCGTTGGAGCGTCTCTACGAGCGGGTGGTGAGCCGGCGCAAGCCGGTCGAGGCCTGAGCGGGGCGGTGCCGCGACACCCGCGGGCGCGGTGTCGGCCCGCCCGGCCGGGCCAGCGGCGGCCGGTCAGCCGGTCCGGCCGGCACCCACCATGGCGGGGTCCCGCCGGGGAGCCACCGAACGGTGCTGCTGCGGTTCGGCGTACCGGGTCAGGCCGATCACCGCGGCCAGGGTGACCAGGAAGCCGGCCGCGGCCAGCCACTCCCGCCCCGGCCAGATCTTGTCGTTGAGCAGCAGCAGGCCGACGATCGCGGCCGGCACCGCCCCGGCGGCGTCCATCGCGGCGACAGCGGCGGTCGTCGAGCCACGCTGCATGGCCAGACCGAGCAGCAGCTGACCGACGATCGAGTGGACGATCAGCAGGTAGAACAACGGGTTGACGAGGAACGCCTCGGCGGACGGCGCGGACGCCAGAGGCCGGGCGGCGACAGCTGCCGAGCTGAACGCCAGCCCGGCCAGGGAGCCGAGGGCCACCGAACCCGGTGCCCCGTGCAGCCGTACGGCGAAGACACCGAGCACCGCGATCACCCCGAGCGCCACCAGCAGGGCTATCGAACCGGCGGTGCCGAGCTGCTTCGACGGTGCCGGCCGGGCGGACAGCACCAGCGCGGTGATCCCCGCGAAGAGCAACGCCAGCAGCACCACCTCCGCCGCCGGCAGCCGCCACTTCAACACCAGCACCCCGAGGATGGCGGTCACCCCGAGCCCGGCGGCCACGCTGGCCTGCACGAGGAACAGCGGCAGGTCCCGTCGGGCCAGGAAGGCGAGCACGAAGCCGCCGATCTGGCAGCCCAGGCCGACCAGGTACGTCCGATGCCCGGCGAGGCGCAGCAGCAGACCCGGATCGAAGGTGTGGTGGACAGTGGTGCGGGCCGCCGCCACCGACTGGAGCAGGTTGGCGAAGCCGTACGCGACGATCATCGCCGCGAGGAAGCACCAGCCGGAGGAGACCACCTGGCGAGGATAGAGGTTGCCGGGGGTCAGCGCGCGGCTGGTCGATCGAGGCGGGTGAGGATGTCGGCGTGCAGCACACCGTTGGTGGCCACCACGCTGCTGTCGGTGCCCGGGGCGCCCGCCGGGGCCGGTCGACCGGACAGATCAGTGACCGTGCCACCCGCCTCCGTGATGATCGGCACCAGCGCCGCCACGTCCCACAGCGACAGCTCCGGCTCGGCCATCACATCCAGTGCCCCCTCGGCCAACAGCATGTAGCCGTAGAAGTCGCCGTACGCCCGGCTGCGCCAGCTGTCCCGCATCAGGTCGAGCACCGCGTCGAGCCGGCCGGCCTGCTCCCACCCGTCCAACGATGAGTAGCAGAAGCTGGCGTCCGCGACCCCACGCACCGCTGACACACCGATCCGCTCGCCAGCCGTGGGGCCCGGCCCGGCGTACGCGCCCGCGCCCGCGCTGGCCCACCAGCGTCGTCCGAGCGCCGGTGCGGACACCACACCGACCGCCGGCCGGTCGCCGTCGTAGAGCGCGATCAGGGTGGCCCAGATCGGCACGCCCCGGACGAAGTTCTTGGTGCCGTCGATCGGGTCGATGATCCACCGGCGGCCGTTCGCGTCGGCGGACGGCTGTGCGCCGTACTCCTCACCGAGCAGCCCGTCGGCCGGCCGGTGCTCGGTCAGCAGGGCGCGGATCTCCCGCTCCACAGCGGTGTCCGCGTCGGAGACCGGCGTCAGGTCGGGCTTCGCCTCGACGCGCAGGTCGAGCGCGCGGAACCGGGCCGTGGCGATGGCGTCGGCCCGATCGGCGAGCAGGTGGGCGAGGGCGAGGTCGTCGGCGTACCCGGTCATCCCGGCAACCTAGCCCACGCCCGTCGGGTCACTCGTCGGGCCCGCGCCGGTCACCCTCGCCCGGCCCGCGCTGGTCACTGTCGCCGCGCGAGTCACCCTCGCCGGCGCGGGAGGCGAGCAACCGGCGGTACGAGGCCAGCCGGCGCGGGTCCGCCTTACCGGCGGCCACCCAGGCGTCCAGCCCACACTCGGCCTCGTCGGCCGTGTGCGGGCAGTTCGGTGGGCAGTCGACGGTGCCCTCGACCAGGTCCGGAAAGCCGTGCAGCAGGCTGTCGGCCGAAACGTGCGCCAACCCGAAGCTGCGGATCCCGGGGGTGTCGATGATCCAACCCGGGTCCGTGTCGACCCCGGGCACCGGTGGCAGCCGCAGCGCCACCGCGCTGGTCGAGGTGTGCCGGCCCCGGCCGATCGCGCTGACCACGCCGACCGCGCGCAGCGCGTCCGGCACGAGCCGGTTGACGAGCGTCGACTTGCCCACCCCGGAGTGTCCGACCAGCACCGACACCTTGCCGCTCAACAGCGCGCGGAGCGCGTCGAGGTCGGAGTCGGGGCGGTTGAGCACGTACGGCAACTCCAACTCGGTGTAGTAGCCCAGCACCTCCTCCGGCCCGGCCAGGTCGGCCTTGGTGAGGCAGAGCAGCGGCTCCACGTCCGCGTCGTACGCGGCCACCAGGCAACGGTCGATGAACCCGGTACGCGGCGGCGGGTCGGCCAACGCGCTCACGATCACCAACTGGTCGGCGTTGGCCACCACCACGCGTTCCAGCCGACCCTCGGCGGTGGTCTCGTCGTCGTCGGCGGTGCGCCGCAGCACCGAGCGGCGCTCGGCGATCCGGACGATGCGGGCGAGTGCGCCCTCCGCGCCGGACGTGTCGCCGACCAGGCTGACCCGGTCACCCACCACCACCGACTTGCGGCCCAGCTCGCGGGCCCGCATGGCGGTGACAGTGGGCAGCTCGGCGCCGACCACGCCGCGCTCGGCCCCGGACAGCACGCAGGTGTAGCGCCCCCGGTCGACGGCGATGACGAACCCGTCGACCGCGTCGGCGTGCTGCGGGCGGGTGCGCGTACGCGGGCGTGACGACTTACCGGGCCGGACCCGTACGTCGTCCTCGTCGTACTCCCGCCGTTTGGTCGCCAGGACCTTCCTCCGTCGCGTCAGCTCTTGCCGGTCACCATCGCTGACCATAGTGCCGGGAACTCGGGCATCGTCTTGGAGGTACACCCCACGTCGTCCACCTCGATGCCCGGAACGGCGAGCCCGGCCACCGCGGCGGCGTGCGCCATCCGGTGGTCGTGGTAGGTGCGGAAGAGCCCGCCGCGCAGCGGACGGGGCCGGATCTCCAACCCGTCGGGGGTCTCGGTGATGTCCGCGCCGAGCCCGCCGAACTCCCGCGTGAGCGCGGCGAGCCGGTCGGTCTCGTGGCCCCGGATGTGCCCGACGCCGGTGAAGACCGACGGTGAGTCGGCCAGCAGGGCCAGCGCGGTCAGCACGAGGGTCAGCTCGCCGACGTCGGACAGGTCGGCGGTCAGACCGTGCACCACGCCGGTGCCGCGCACGGTCAGCCCGTCGGTGGAGAGGCTGACCTCGCCGCCCATCCGTTGCAGCAGCGAGCGGAGCTGCTCGACCGGCTGGGCGCTGCTGTGCGGCCAGCCCTGCAGGGTCACCTCACCGCCGGTGACCAGGGCGGCGGCGAAGAACGGCACGGCGCCGGAGAGATCCGGCTCGACGTCCCAGCCGCGCCCGGTGAGCGGGCCGGGCTCGACGGTCCAGACATCGGGGGTGCTGTCGTCGACCGCCGCGCCGGCGGCCCGCAGCATCTGCACCGTCATCCGCAGGTGCGGCGCGGACGGCACCGGCGGGCCGACGTGGCGCACCACGACGCCCCGGTCGAAGCGCGGGGCGGCCAGCAACAGCCCGGAGACGAGCTGGCTGGAGGCGGACGCGTCGATCACCACCTCGCCCCCGGTGACCCGGCCGGTGCCGAGCACGGTCAGCGGCAGGCTGCCGGTGCCGGTGACGTCGATCCGGACGCCCAGCGAGCGCAGCGCGTCGACCAGCGGGCCCAGCGGCCGGGTGCGGACGTACGGGTCGCCGTCGAAGCTGACCTGCCCGTCGGCCAGGCCCGCCACCGGTGGCACGAACCGCATCACGGTGCCGGCCAGCCCGACGTCGACGTGGGCGGGGCCGACCAGGGGGTGCGGTCGGACCAGCCAGCGCTCGTCGTCGCTGATCGACACGTGCGCGCCCATCGCCCGCAGGCCGGCGGCCATCAACTCGGTGTCCCGGGCGCGCAGCGGCCGGGCCAGCGTCGACGGGCCGGCAGCCAGCGCGCTGAGCACCAGGGCGCGGGCCGTCATCGATTTGGAACCGGGCAGGCGCAACGTCGCTGCCACCGGGTCGGATGCGGTCGGTGCGGTCCACGGCTGCGGCGGCCGGGTCGCTGTCAGGTTCCCCACGGTTACATTCTGCCGTGTCGTCGGGGGTCCGGCGGCACCCGGCGCTCGTACTCCCGGTTGGCGGGACAGCCGACAGCGCCCCCGACGCGTTAGCGTGTGCCCCATGTGCGGCAGGTACGCGACGACCCGGAGCTCCGGCGAGCTGAGCGCGCTGTTCGAGTCGTCCGACGACTCCGACGGCCTGGTCCGCGCCGATCACAACGTCGCGCCCACCGACCCGGTGCCGCTGGTCCGGCTCAGCCCGGAGGGGCACCGCAGCCTCTGTGTCGGCCGCTGGGGTCTGTTGCCGCACTGGTCCCGGTCCGCCTCGGCGGCGGCCCGCATGATCAACGCGCGGGCGGAGACGGTGGCCACCAGCCGGGCGTACGCGGGCTCCTTCGCCCGTCGCCGCTGTCTGGTCCCCGCCGACGGCTGGTACGAGTGGGTCCGGCTGCCCGACGGTGGCCGCCAGGCGTACTTCATGACCCCCCGGGACGGTTCGGTGCTCGCCCTGGCCGGCATCTGGTCGGTCTGGGAGTCCGACGCCGAGACCCGGCTCACCTTCAGCGTGCTGACGACCGCGGCGCTCGGCGACCTGACCGAGGTGCACGACCGGATGCCGGTGCTGCTGCCAGCGGAGCGTTGGTCGTCGTGGTTGGCCCCGACGGACGAGCCGGAGCGGCTGCTCAGCCCGGCGTCAGCGGAGCAGTTGGCGGGGTTGGAGATCCGCCCGGTGGGCGCGGCGGTGGGAGACGTCCGCAACGACGGGCCGCACCTGACCGCCCGGGTGCCGGTGGCGCCAACGGTGACGCCGCAGGAGTTGACCCTTTTCTGACGCTGTCGCGCATCGTTGGCCGCCGATTTGCCAGGGTTCCGCGTGATTCGTCTCCCGACTGTTCAGTCAGGTTCCCGGCAGACACTTGTCCCGATGTTGCGAAGTGCGATAGAACACAGCGCCGGTAGTGGACATCGATTCGCACGGGGCGGACGACGTCCACCGATTTTGCCGGTCCCACGGGGGAGGTGGGCGGATGACACGGGCACGTATGCCGCGTCCGCACGAGGTGGCGGCGGCGCGGCGAGATCCGCGACTGCTGCGGGCAGTGCGGGAACGGCGACAGGACGACGCGTGGCGTACCAGGGGTACCTGCCAGAGCGTCGATCCGGAGACCTTCTTTCCGGCACCGAACGAACCGGCGGACGCCGCCGTCGCGTTGTGCCGCAGTTGTGACGTACAGGGGTCCTGCCTGGCCTGGGCCCTCGACGTCGGCGACTGCCACGGCGTCTGGGGCGGCACCACGCCGCGGGAACGACGGGCGATGCTCGTCGCCTGGCGCGGTGAGGTCGACCCCGACCCGGACGCCATCGACGACGCCGGCCCGCCGGTGCGCGATCGCCTGCTCGCCCTGGTCCCGCTGAGCTGATCGGCGGCCGGGTTCACACCCGTCGGCGGTGCGGCGGCGCAGAATGGGGCGGTGCCACCCAGCGACGACATCGACACCCCGCGCGGTCCGGCGCGGATCGACACCGACCTGCCGGCCCGACCGGCCACCGCCCTGCTCGTCCTCGGGCACGGTGCGGGCGGCAGCGTCGACGCGCCTGACCTGCTCGCGGTCCGGGACGCGTCGGTCGCTGCCGGGCTGGCGGTGGTCCGGGTGACCCAGCCGTACCGGGTCGCCGGTCGACGGGCGCCGGCACCGGCCGGTCACCTCGACGAAGCCTGGGCGGCGGTGCTCGGCGTGCTGCGTGACCGGCACGCCGACGTGCCGACGGTGCTGGTCGGTGGGCGTTCCAGTGGCGCGCGGGTGGCCTGCCGGACGGCCCGCGCGGTGGGCGCGGTGGGCGTGGTCGCCCTGGCCTTTCCGCTGCACCCGCCCGGCCGGCCGGAACGCTCACGGGCCGCCGAGCTGGACACCGGCCTGCCGACGCTTGTCGTCAACGGTGACCGGGACCCGTTCGGGACGCCGGAGCCGGGGCCGGCGGTGCAGGTGGTGAGCCGTCCCGGTGAGACGCACGATCTGCGCCGGGATCCGGCCGGTACCGCCGCCGCCGTGCGCGACTGGCTGTCCGCCCAGGGCTGGGCGGCCGGCTGACCGGTCGCGTCGGCTCGCCGGGGCGACCGTTTCCGGTGCCGGGCACGGGTCGTTGCATCCGATGGTGCCGCCGGCCCGATCCGGGCTGGTGACACCAGTCCTCCCAGGCCCTTCCTGGTCCCAGCGCCGGCCGCCGTCGGGGCCGGGACCAGGAACGGGGAGAGCCGGCCGGAATGCCCCAGTGGTCATCTCGCGTTACTACCCCCGGACGACTTTTCTGCGAGGGGGGTGACCGGTGCCAACCGAGACACGAAGCCTGGAACAGGATGAACGGGACGCCCGGCAGTTGAAGCGGCTGCTGGACGGCCCGCAGTGGCCCGCCACGGCGGGACCGGGCGGGGTGGGTGCGGTGAGCACGGGCACACCAGCCGGAAGTGAATCTGTGGGTAGGTCTGTGCGCGTATCCTCGGCGGGAAAGCATCCGACGCGAGGGGATGTGCGGTTGACCACCGAGAAGACGGACGAGCGCAGGGCCCGATTCGAGCGGGACGCGATGCCATTCGTCGATCAGCTCTACGCTGCTGGGCTGCGAATGACGCGCAACCCGGCGGATGCCGAGGACCTGGTCCAGGAGACCTACCTGAAGGCGTACGCGGCCTTCCACCAGTTCGAGCAGGGCACGAACCTGAAGGCCTGGCTGTACCGGATCCTGACCAACACCTACATCAACTCCTACCGCAAGCGGCAGCGCCAGCCGATCCAGGCGCCCACGGAGGAGATCACCGACTGGCAGCTCGCCGAGGCCGAGTCGCACACCTCCAGCGGGTTGCGCTCCGCCGAGACGGAGGCACTGGACCGGCTGCCGGACAGTGACGTCAAGGAGGCCCTCCAGCAGTTGCCGGAGGAGTTCCGCCTGGCCGTCTACCTCACCGATGTCGAGGGCTTTTCCTACAAGGAGGTCGCGGACATCATGGGTACGCCGATCGGCACCGTGATGTCGCGTCTGCACCGTGGCCGTCGTAATCTGCGCAAGCTGCTCGAGCGCTACGCGGGGGAGCGGGGCTTCAGTGCGGCCCGCTCGGCGAAGGGTTCGACCGCCGCCGCTGCCGGCCGGGAGGTGTGACGTGAGCTGTGGGGAGCCGCACGAGACGGACTGCCGCGAAGTCCTCGCGGAGGTGTATCTCTACCTGGATCTGGAGTGCGCCGACGAGCGCCGCTCGCTGATCCGGCACCACCTGGACGAGTGCGGGCCCTGCCTGCGCGAGTACGGGCTGGAGCAGGAGGTGCGGGCGCTGGTGGCGCGTTGCTGTGGCAACGAGACCGCGCCGGACGAGCTGCGTGAGCGGCTGCGGGTCAAGCTCACCGAGCTGGTGGTCTTCGAGACCAGCGATTCCCGTGAGCTGGCCGACTGAGCGTCGGCATGAGCTGGCAAGACCGGTGGCCCGGGTCGATGTCGACCCGGGCCACCGGTGTATCCGGCCTCGGCCGGCTGAGCGACGACGGGCAGTGGGCCCGTCGACCCGTTCAGGAGTTGGGACGCTTGCCGTGGTTCGCGGCGCTCTTCTTACGAGCCTTCTTCTTCCGGGACTTCTTCGCCATGCTGACCTCCTCGTGATGGGTCGGATCCGTCCTGCGCACGACCTCGGCGCGGATGCGGCCACCGGCGGTCCGGCGTCGGGTCCGACCCGCTGATGGTAGTGCGGTCGGCACCCGCCGCCTCCCCCAGGGCGGGACTGCCGTCGCGGCTGTGCCGCTGCGCGCCCACCACCGGTCGACGCATGATTGGATACATCGGCAGGCACGTCGCGAAGAGGGAGGGCCTGAACATGGCCGAGGAGATCCGCGCCGAGATGGTGGCCAACGTCTGGAAGGTCGTCGCCGCGGCGGGTGACACGGTGGCCGAGGGTGACACCCTGGTGATCCTCGAGTCGATGAAGATGGAGATCCCGGTCGTCGCCGAGTCCGACGGTGTGCTGCAGCAGCTCGCCGTGCACGAGGGCGACGTCGTGCAGGACGGTGACCTGATCGCGGTGATTGCGTGACCGGTTTACTGGTCCGTCCGGCCGAGCCCGCCGACTTTCCGGCGGTGGCCCGGCTGACCGTTGCCGCGTACGAGGCGGACGGTCAGCTCAAGGGCGAGCACGGGTACGGCGAGGTGCTGGCCGACGTGGCGACCCGGGCCGCCAGCGGCGAGGTGCTGGTCGCTGTCGACGAGCTGACCGGCGCGGTGCTCGGCTCGGTCACGTTCGTGCTGCCGGGCACCCCGTTCGCGGAGCTGTCCGGGCCGGGCGAGGCGGAGTTCCGGATGCTCGCCGTCGACCCGGGCGCGCAGGGTCGTGGCGTCGGTGCCGTGTTGGTCGAGGCGTGCGTCGACCGGGCTACCGGGTTGGGTTGCACGGCGGTGGTGATCTGCGTCCGGGCCGGGATGGCCGATCCGGCGCACCGGCTCTACTCGCGGCGCGGGTTCGTCCGCTCGCCGGAGAAGGACTGGTCACCGGCACCGGGCGTGGACCTGCTCGGCCTGCGCCTGGAGCTGGCGCGCCGCTGAGCCGCCGGGCCGTTCCCGCTGAACCGCCCACCGCCGGGCCGTGCTGAGCCGCCGGGCGGGCCCGGGTCAGGCGTCGGGCTCTGTACCGATGGCGGCCAGCAGCTCGTCGGCCACGTCCAGGGCGAGCTTGCGACGTTCGTCGTCGCTGATGTGCGGGGCGCGGACCGCGAACCAGCTGGTGTGCACCGCGAACAGCGACAGCACGGCGCGCAGTTGGGCGGCGGGGGAGTCGTCGCCCCGGCAGAGCGCCCCGGCCAGCTCCATCATCCGGCCGCGCATCTTCTGGCCGGAGGAGAGACTCTTGAGCGCGGTCTGGTTCTGCTCGAAGAAGCGCATCACCGACGGCTGACTGCCGTCGAACATCGTGTCGGCGTATCGGGAGATCAGCTCCCGCCGGGTGGCCAGGGTGGCGGGCTGGGTGGCGGCCCAGGCGGTCAGCGCGTCCATCCGCTCCAGGCGGTCCTCGACGAAGCTGGCGACGATGTCGTCCTTGCTCTTGAAGTGGTAGTAGAGCGCAGCTTTGGTGACGTTGAGGCGCTCGGCGATCTCCCGGAGCGAGGTCTTCTCGTACCCCTGCTCGGTGAAGAGTTCGAGCGCGACGGCCTTGATCCGTTCCCGCGTTCCGCCGCCTGTGCTCTCGCTCACGCACGCCCTCCAAATGGCTTGACCGTTGCTCGTACCCAACTTACCGTGCGGCTAGTAAGGTGACTAGCCGGGCGGCAAGTAAGTACGGCAATCCTCGGGGGGAGCTTATCCATGACTCAGGCAACCCAGGTCGGCACACGACCCAACAACATCAGGGTCGTGCTGTTCGGGCTGATGATCGCGATGATGCTCGCGATGCTCGACAACATGATCGTCAGCACCGCGCTACCGCGGATCGTCGGCGAGTTCGGCGGGCTCAACCACTTCACCTGGGTGGTCACCGCGTACGTCCTGGGCACCACCGTCTCCACCCCGATCTGGGGCAAGCTCGGTGACCTCTACGGCCGCAAGTCGGTCTTCCTGACCTCGGTCGTCATCTTCCTGGTCGGCTCCGCCCTCTGCGGCATGGCCGGCTCCGGCATGTTCGGCGGCCCGCAGGACGGCATGGTCCAGCTCATCGCCTTCCGGGCCGTGCAGGGCCTCGGCGCCGGTGGCCTCATGGTCGGCGTGATGGCGATCATCGGTGACCTGGTCCCGCCCCGCGAGCGCGGGCGCTACCAGGGCATGATCGCCGGCATCATGGCCATCGCCATGGTCGCCGGCCCGCTGGTCGGCGGCTTCATCACCGACCACCTCTCCTGGCGCTGGGCGTTCTACGTGAACCTGCCGCTGGGCGGTGTCGCGCTGCTCGTGCTGATCACCACCATGCACCTGCCGAAGTACCGCACCGAGCACCGGATCGACTGGCTCGGCGCCGGGCTGCTCTCGGTCGGCATCACCGCGATCGTGCTCATCACCACCTGGGGTGGCAACGAGTACGACTGGACCTCGACGCAGATCCTCGGCCTGGCCGTGCTGGCCGTCGTCGCACTGGTCGTGTTCGGCCTCGTGGAACGCCGGGTCCAGGAGCCGATCCTGCCGTTGGCGCTCTTCGCCAACCGCAACTTCGCGCTGATCTCGGTGATCGGGTTCCTGCTCGGCTTCGCGATGTTCGGCGCGATGAACTTCCTGCCGCTCTACCAGCAGACCGTGCAGGGGGCGTCGGCGACAAACAGTGGTCTGCTGCTGCTGCCCCTGATGTTCGGCATGCTGGTCGTCTCGCTGGTCATCGGCCGGGCGATCACCCGCAACGGCAGGTACCGGGCGTACCCGATCATCGGTGGTGTGGTGATGACCGCGGGCATGGCGCTGCTGTCCATGCTCGACACCGACACCAGCAAGCTGATGTCCTCGCTGTACATGATCGTGCTCGGCGTCGGCATGGGCTTCCTCATGCAGACGTCGATGCTGATCGCGCAGAACAGCGTGGAGCAGAAGGACCTCGGCGCGGCCAGCGGCGCGGCCACCTTCTTCCGGTCGATCGGCGGCTCGTTCGGCATCTCGCTGTTCGGTGCGATCTTCGCCAACCGGCTGGCCAGCTCGGAGGGCGGTCGGGCCTTCGGCGGCGGCGAGGCCGGCGCCGGGATGGACCTGGCGAAGCTCAGGGAGCTGCCCGCTCAGGCCCGCGAGGCGGTGCTCGGCGGTCTCTCCGACGCCATCTCGCACGTCTTCCTCTGGGCGGTCCTGTTCACCATCGTGATCCCGGTGCTCGCCTGGTTCATCAAGGAGATCCCGCTGCGGACCGCGAACGAGGCCCCGCCGCAGGCCACCCCGGAGGAGGACGCCGAGGTCGCCCTCGGCAAGGCCCCCGTCGCGTAACCCCCCACCCCACCCCACCCCGCCCCTAGCCCCACACCCCCGCGATCTTGCACTTTGTGCGGTGACATAAGCCCTCTATACCGGCAAAACGCCGACAGAAAGTGCAAGATCGCGGGGATGGGGCGCGGGCAGGGCCGGGGGGTTGGCAGGGAGTCAGCGGCGGAGCAGTCGTTGCCAGAGGCGGCGTAGGGGGTTGCGGGGGCGGGGGAGTCGGGGGGAGTGGACGTTCAGCAGCTCGGTGGCCAGGGCGGCGGTCGCCGGGTCGAGCTGTGGGGCGGCCAGTGCCAGGTGCGCCAGTGACGCGGCGATCGGGACCGGTCGGGTCCGCGCCACGGCGGCCACGTCGGCCAGCCGCTCCGCCACCACCCGGGCCACGTCCGGCCGGACCGAAGGGTCCACCCAGGCCGCGGTGACGAGGGCGAACAGCGCCGCCTCGGTGACCCAGTCCTCGACGCCCCAGACCAGGTCGAGCAGCACCCGGCGGCGCGTCGAGCCCTCCCACGGCTCGTCGGTGCGGTGGTGCAGCAGCCCCAGACAGGCCCACACCTGCACGCCACGGACCCAGACCGACGGGTCGTGAGCGGCGAGCAGCCGACCTACCGCGTTGGCCGGCGCGGCCGGCGGGTGCACCAGCAGGCCGAGCAGGTCGGCCAGCTCAAGGCCGGCCAGGCCCACCGCCGCGTCGTACGCCGCGGGTGGGTGCGCCCACGCCGGGTGGGCGATCTGCCCGATCCGTTCGACAGCAGCCGCCGAGGGCGCGGCCAGCGCGGGCGTGGGGACGGCGTCCGCGTAGTGCCACAACCGCTGCGCGGACGCCCGTCGGGGTTCGCGCGGGTCGGGCTCCGGCGCGCCGACGACCTCGATCCGCAGCCCGGGGGCGGTGGCGATCGCCGTCCCGACCGCGCTGGGCGGGGCGGCGGCGGGTAGGCGTACGGCGCCGCCGAGACCGTTGTCGTCATCGGCGACCGCCTGGCGCATCGCGTCGACCAGGGGCCCGCCGGCCGGGGTGAGCTGGCCGAGCCAGGGCCGGCCCCGGCAGCACTGGGCCAGGTCGCCGTGCTCGTGGCTGTCGTCCGGGTGGTCCCGCACGAAGTCGGCGAGCGCGACCAGGTGGGCGAGGTCGCCGTCGCGCAGGTGCCGCAGGCGGTGGGCGGTGTGCACCGCGCAGTCGAACGACGGATCGCGGGCCAGCGCCCGCTCGGTCCACTCCAGCGCTTCGTCCAGTCGGCCGATCTCGGCCAGGGTGCCGGCGATGTCCGCGTAGATCGCCAGGTCGTCGGGGTCCAGCTCGACGGCCCGACCGAGGGCCGCGAGGCCGTCGCGGGTCCGGCCCGAGCTGCGGTACGCGTACCCGAGCCACACCTCGCCCATCTTCGAGGGCTGTGCGCGTACCCCTCGGGTGGCCCAGCGGACTGCCAGCTCGGTCTCGCCGAGGCGCCGGGCCAGCGCGGACGCCGCGCCCAGCAGCAGGCCGTGTTCGGGGTGCACGGTGGCCGCGTTGCGCGCGAGGGTGAGGTACGGGGACAGCGGGGCCCGGCCGATCCGCGGCACCGGGTCGGGCAGCGCGGCGCAGACCTGCATGAGGACGCGGGCGATGTGCTCCGGCTCCAGTCGTTCGGCCAGTTCGGGCGCGGTCACCCAGGGCACGGCTGCCCACTCGGTGCCGGGTGCGTACGCCGTCGCCGCGGCCAGCAGCTCCAGCCCTTCGGCGGGGCGGCCGGCGGTGGCGAGGAGGTGCGCGCGGGCGACCACCGCGCCCACGAAGGTGTGGTGGTTGATCGGGAAGAGGTCGAGGCCGCCGCCGCTCGTCGCAGCAAGCCGGGCCAGCGTCTCGTGCACCTCCGGAAGGGTGGGGGCCTGCGCCAACGCGCCGGCGAGGTGGCCGGCGGCGTGGTGCAGGTCGCCCTCGTCGAGGGCCAGCCGGGCCAGCGCCAGCTCCTCCGTCACGGAGAGCGCGGGATCGTCCGTTCCCTCAGGCACGTCGTCCTCTCGTGGCAGCTAGACCGGGTGCGGCGGGTGAAGCTTAGTTGATATTGAGATCAACTGGTGATCAGCTGCGCAGTCCTGCTCGTTCGATTGCTGAGATACGGTTAAAAGTGCAAGACTGAGCAAGAATCGCGCGGCAATCGCGCAGGGGAGGGGTTTCCGTGACACGTGCAGGGGCTGGAATGGCCGCCGACATCGACGAGCAGCCGGCTGGCTACGCGCGCCTGCTCTCCGCGGCCAACGCCGCGGAGATCGCCCGGGTCGCGGCGGTCATCGCCGAACGGCGGCCACGGCACGTCGTCTTCACCGCGCGGGGCACCTCTGACCACGCGGCGCTCTACGGGGCCTACCTGACCGAGATCCGGCTCGGCCTGCCCGCTGGGCTCGCCTCGCCCAGCGTCGTCACCCTGTTCGGGGCCCGCCCCGACCTGTCCGACGCGCTGGTCGTCGGGGTCAGCCAGAGCGGTGGCTCGCCCGACCTGGCCGAGGTGCTGCGCGCCGCCCGCGCCTCCGGGGCGCTGACCCTCGCGGTGACCAACGCCCCCGACTCGCCGCTGGTCGACGTGGCCGAGCTGAGCGTCGACATCGCCGCCGGGCACGAGCGGGCGGTGGCCGCTACCAAGACGTACACCGCCGAGCTGCTCGCCCTGTTGATGCTGGTGGAGGGGGTCCGGGCCGGCGACGGGGTGCTGCCGACCGCCGAACGGGAAGCGCTCGACGCGCTGCCCGAGCTGGCTGCCCGCACCCTGGCCGACGACACCCCGGCCCAGCTCGCCCCGCGCTACCGGTTCGCCCGCCAGTTGGTCACCACCGGCCGGGGGTACGCCTACCCGACCGCCCGGGAGGCCGCGCTCAAGCTGATGGAGACCTCGTACCTGCCGGCGCTCGCCTTCTCCGGTGCCGACCTGCTGCACGGCCCGCTCGCGATGACCGACCCGGAGGTCCCGGTGCTCGCCGTGGTCGGCTCCGGCCCCGGTGGCCGGTCGATGGGGGAGGTGCTGCCCCGCCTCGGCGAACGCCGCGCCGACGTCGTGGTGGTCGGCTCCGCCGACGTGCCGGGCGCGACCCGGCTGGCCGTTCCCGAGGTCGACGAGCGGTACGCCCCACTGCTGGACATCCTGCCGATGCAGCGGCTGGCGCTGGCCCTGGCGCTCACCCGGGGCGAGGATCCGGACGCGCCGCGCGGGTTGAAGAAGGTCACCGCGACGATGTGAGGCGTGGCGTGGCACCCTGGTCACCGTGTCCACGCTGCGCGACCTCGCCGAGGAGCACACCCATCTCCGTCCGGCCGACATCGACCACCTGCACCGGATCGCCGGCGACTGGCAGCTGCTCTCCGATCTGTCCTTCGCTGACCTGCTGCTCTGGGTGCCTGTCGACACCGAGGGCACGTTCCTCTGCGTCGCCCAGGTCCGTCCGACCACCGCGCCGACCGCGTACCAGGACGACCAGGTGGGTCGGATCGTCGGCGGACCGGAGGTGGCCCACCTGGGGGTGGCGTACTCCCAGGGTCGGATCTGGCGGGAGGGCGACCCGGTCTGGTACGGCGACGTGCCGGCCCGACACGAGGCGATCCCGGTTCGGCTGCGTACCGCCGAGGGGGAGGCCGGCGAGGTGATCGCCGTGGTGGGGCGGGACACCAACCTCTCCACCGCGCGTACGCCCAGCCAGCTGGAGCTCAACTACCTCACCACCGCCGACGACCTGGCGCAGATGATCGCGGACGGCACCTTCCCGCCGCCCCGGCATCCGGGCGAGACCACCTCGGCGCCCCGGGTCGGCGACGGTCTGGTCCGGCTCGATGCCGGCGGCAAGGTCACCTACGCCAGCCCGAACGCGCAGTCCGCGTACCGCCGACTGGGCTACGCCGCGCACCTGGTGGGCGAGGATCTGGCCGCGCTGCACCGCCGACTGGCCGGCGACCCGCTGGACGGCACCGAGGCGTCGAACGGCATCCTGGCCGCGCTGCGCGGTGAGGCGCCACCGCGCCGGGAGATCGACGCACGGGGTGCCACGATGCTCACCAGGGCGCTGCCGCTGATGCCGGCCGGGGTGCCGATCGGGGCGCTGGTGCTGGTCCGGGACATCACCGAGGTTCGACGCCGGGACCGGGCACTGATCACCAAGGACGCCACCATCCGGGAGATCCACCATCGGGTGAAGAACAACCTCCAGACGGTGGCTGCGCTGCTGCGGTTGCAGGCCCGCCGGGTGGCGATGCCGGAGGCCCGGGTCGCGTTGGAGGAATCGGTCCGACGGGTCGCCTCGATCGCCCTGGTGCACGAGACGCTCTCCATGTCCAGCGACGAGGCGGTCGAGTTCGACGGCATCGTCGACCGGGTGGCCAGCGCGGCGACCGAGGTCGCGGCGACCGAGGTGAGCGTCGGCATGCGGCGGCGGGGCAGCTTCGGCGTGCTGCCGGCGGAGATCGCCACCTCGCTGGTGATGGTCCTCAACGAGTTGCTGCTCAACGCCGTCGAGCACGGCTTCCCTCCGGCCGACGAGGCGGACGAGGTCCCGGTGCCCGCCGCGTCCGGCATGGTGCCGGTCGCCGCCCCCGAGGTCGACCCGTCGCTGCGGCCCGAGGTGGTGGTCTCCGCGCACCGGTTCCGCAAGATGCTGCACGTTTCGGTGACCGACAACGGCCGCGGCCTGCCGCCGGACTTCGACGCCGAACACGGCAGCCGGCTCGGCCTCCAGATCGTCCGCGCCCTGATCACCGGGGAGCTGCGCGGCACCATCGAACTGCGGGCCGGTGCCAACGGTGGCACCGAGGCGGTGCTGATCATCCCACTGGCCCGCAGCGCCCCGGAGGGCCGCTCCCAACCCTGACCCGCCCTGCCGCCTCCAATGGGGCGGGGTCCGCAGCGGGAGCGGATGTCGGGATGGGCGTGATGCCTCTCAGTCATCAGGATGACTGAGAGGCATCAGGCACATCGAGGTGGGCGGGCCTGGTCGCCGGCCGGCGCCCCGGGGCCGGGTCAGCGGTCGGAGCGGGTGGTCAGCAGGGCGACGGTCAGGCCGGGGCGCTGCCAGACCTGCGCGACGGTGAAGTCCGCACGGAGCGCGTCGCCCTTGGCGTCGGGCACGGCGGCCAGCGGGTCGGCGTGCCGGCCGGAGACGACGAGCCACACCCGCGTCGTACCGGCCAGGCACTGTGCCGGCTGGGGGCACTCGGCAGCCCACAGATCGCCGCGGCGTGCCTCGTCCTCGGTGACCAGCACGTCGCGTGGTGGGTCGGCGAGGTGGTACTCGATGCCGAGGTCGAGGAAGAGCCAGCTGCGCCTTGGCGAGTAGACCACCGCGTCCCCCGGTCGTTGACCGTCCGCGATCACCCGCGCCGCCCCCGCGTAGTCCACCGGGGCGCTGCGCGGCCACTCGTGGGTGCGTCGCAGCGCCGCCTGGTCGGGCAGGCCGAGCAGCCCGGCCAGGACCACCGCCACCAGCGCGCCCGGTGCGCTCACGGCGGCGAGCGCCGCCCCCGCCAACAGGCAGGCGAAGGGCACCACGAAGACCAGGTACCGGGGCACCCACAGCGGCACGACCGCGCCGGCGGCGAAGAGCAGCAGTACGGGCAGCAGCACCGCGCTGACCGGCAGCACCGCGCGTCGCCCGAGCCGGGCTGCGCCCAGCGCGGCGACCCCGACCAGCAGGCCACCCACCACACTGCTCTGGGCCACGCCGCCGGGCAGCGCGCTCAGGTCGTCCGGCCGGACCAGGTGGACCCAGTTCAACTGCCGGGACTGCTGGGTCCGGGCCTTGACCAGCAACGGGCTGACCAGCAGCGCGGCCGGCAGCACGGCGACCAGCCACCGCCACACCCGCCGGTCCCGCTCGGCGTCGAGGCGCGGGGCGGTGCTGCCGGCTGTGGTCGGGGCGGCGCTGGCCGGGGCGGCGATGCCGGCCGCAGCCGGGCCGCGCCACCAGGCGATGAGGACGACCAGCGCGTGCGCGGCGAGCAGTGTGAGTGCGATCAGATGGATGAGCCCGAGCGCGGCGACGGCGACGGCGTAACCGCCCCAACGGGCCCAGCCCGGTCGACGCAGCGCCGTCACCAGCAGCACTGTGGCCAGCACGGCGAGCATGGTGGCCAGCGCGTACGGGCGGGCCTCCTGCCCGTAGCGGGAGGTGCCGGGGAGCACCGCGAACAGCAGCCCGGCGAAGAGGCCGGCGCGCCGGTCGACGAGCCGCGCGCCGAGCACGGCGAGCAGCCCGGCGGCCACTGTCATCGCCAGCACCGCCGGTAGCCGCAGGGCGATCATGGAGTCGCCGACGACAGTGGTCCACCAGTGCATCAGCAGGTAGTACGGCCCGGTGGCGGCGTCGATGGTGCCGGCCAGCCGGGCCAGGTCGGTGGGCGAGCGGGTGGCCGCGCTCCACGTCGCCAGCTCGTCGCGCCAGAGCTGGGCGGAGCCCAGCCCGGTCACTGTCACCGCCAGGGTCAGCAGCGCCGGGGGGAGCCAGACCGGCAGGCGGCGCAGCCGCTCCCACGCCGACCCGGCCGACCTCTCGGACAATTGCCCCACGGTTCGAGCCTGCCACGGCCACCCCCTCCGTGGGCGTCACCCAGCGGCAGGGGGCGGGCGCCAGGCGGACATCACGTCGTTCGGTCTGGCGGTCTTCGCCGGATCACGCTCCACGAGTTCGTCGAGCACGGTGTCGATCCGGGCGATCAGCTCGTCGTCGAGCCGTACCGTGGCGGCCTTGGCCGTCTCGGCGAGCTGCTCCGGCCGGGACGCGCCGACGATCGCGCTCGCCACGGTCGGACGGGCCAGCACCCACGCCACCGCCAGCTGGGCTATCGTGCAGCCGGCCGCCTCGGCGACCGGTCGGAGCTGACGTACCCGGGAGAGCAGCAGATCCGAGGAGTAGCGGGCGATGAACGAGCCACCGAAGCCGTCGGTGGCCCGGGAGCCGGCGGGCGGACGTCGACCAGGTTCGTACCGACCGGTCAGCACGCCCATCGCGAGTGGCGCCCAGGCGAGCTGGCCCAGGCCGAGGTCCGCGCAGGCGGGCGACACCTCGGCCTCCACCACCCGCCACACCATCGAGTACTGCGGCTGGTTGGCGATGAACGGGATGCGCAGCTCGGCGGCGAGCCGCAGGCCCTCGCGCAGCTGCGGGGCGGTCCACTCGGAGGCGCCGACGTAGAGCACCTTGCCCTGGCGGACCAGGTCGGCGAAGGCGAGCATCGTCTCCTCCAGCGGCACGCTGTCGTCGTACCGGTGCGCCTGGTAGAGGTCGACGTAGTCGGTGCCCAGCCGGCGCAGCGAGGCGTGGCAGCCCTCGATGATGTGTTTGCGGGACAGCCCGGCGTCGTTGGCCCCCGGCCCGACCGGTAGGCACACCTTCGTGCACAGCTCGATCGAGCTGCGCCGGACGCCGCTCAGCGCCTTGCCCAACGCCTCCTCGGCCCGCCCCTGGGCGTACCGGTCGGCGGTGTCGAACGTGGTGATGCCCGCATCCAGGGCGGCCTTCACGCACGCGGCCGCCGCGTCGTCGTCGAGCTGGTTGCCGTGGGTGACCCAGTTGCCGTACGCGACCGCGCTGACGCGCAGGCCCGACCGGCCCAGTTGCCTGTACTCCATACCGAGGATCCTCGGGCCGCCCCGCGCTGTCGCCGAACCGTTCGACCGTGGTCGAATCCGTGGGTGATCGAGGTTCGGTTCTCGCCCGACGACCTGAGCCGGGTCCGGTTCGTGCACTCGCCGCTGGCCGAGTTGGTGGCCAGCTCCTGGGCGTTACGCAAGCCGACGAAGTACTGGATGCACCGCCCGTGGCGGGAACGCGCGGAGCGGCTGCTGCCGGACGCCGGCCTGGAGCCGCTGCTGACGGTGCTCAGGTCGTCCAACGGTTACGTACCGGATTTCCTCACCCCGATCGGGGCGGCACCGAACCTGGCCGCCGAGCTGCGGGCGGTCGCCGGCACCGACCCGTCCGTGGTGCGCCGGCAACTGGACCGGGCCGGCGCGCCCCGGCTGACACCGGACGAGCTGGTCGCGCAGCTCCACCGATACTTCACACTGCTGATCGCACCGGACTGGCCCCGACTGCGGGCGCTCGCACTGGCCGACATCCGGCGGCGGACGCTGCTCGCTGCCGAGCAGGGTGGGCGCATCCTGCTCCGCGAGCTGCACCCGTTGATCCGCTGGGACGGCGCGGCACTGCGGGTCGCCGTCGGCACGAGCCTGCCGGCCGGCCTGGACGGACGCCCGTGGACGCTGCTGCCCACCTCCTTCTCCGGGCCGACGGTGCACGCGATCATGGAGGGCGATGCCGGCCCGGCCCTCTGCTATCCGCCCAGTGGGCTGGGCGGGCTGTGGGCTTCGCCGCCGCCCAGCGCCGCGCTGGCCGCCCTGCTCGGCGGTACGCGGGCGGCGGCCCTCGCCCTGCTCGACGCACCGCTGAGCACCGGTGAGCTGGCCGCGATGCTGGGTCTCGCGCCGGCGACCGCGTCGCACCACCTCACCACGCTGCGGGACAACGGCCTGATCGTCGGCGTACGCCAGGGACGGGTGGTGCGTTATGCCCGAACTGTCCTCGGTGACCAACTGGTCGGCTGACCTCCGGCCCGTGATGTGGGATCCAGCACGCGGACATTGGCCGGCCCCCATGGGGTGTGGCAGCATGAGCCCATGACCGCCGCAGTAGTCCGCCGCTTCGTGGCACGTCGCCACGTCGATTACGGCCGCGTGCGCAGCGCGATCTGTCCGGCCAACTGACGACGCCCGACCAATCCGTCTCGGGCGCGCTCCGCGCCGGCTGTCCCCGACACCGTTGTCTTGCCCGCTTCGCCGGGCCGGCCGCCGCGCCCCGCGTGCCCCGAGGCACAGCAGACAACGGAGGACGCCGCGATGGCGGTCAGCAGCATCCCGGCCCGTTCCGAGGACCCGACGGCTCGCCCGACCCGAGCGCCGCGCCGGCCACGGGGTGAGGGTCAGTGGGCGCTCGGCCACCGTGAGCCGCTCAACCCCAACGAGCGGATCAAGAAGGACGACGACCCACTCAACGTTCGAGCCCGCATCGAAACCATCTACGCGCACCGCGGCTTCGCCTCCATCGACCCGCAGGACCTGCGCGGCCGGTTCCGCTGGTGGGGCCTCTACACCCAGCGCAAGGCGGGCATCGACGGTGGGCGCACCGCCGTGCTGGAGCCGCACGAGCTGGAGGACGAGTTCTTCATGCTCCGGGTCCGCATCGACGGCGGTCAGCTCAGCCTGGCCCAGCTGCGGGTGATCGCGGACATCTCCCGGGAGTTCGCCCGGGACACCGCCGACATCACCGACCGGCAGAACATCCAGTACCACTGGATCCGGGTCGAGGACATGCCGGAGATCTGGCGTCGGCTGGAGTCGGTCGGCCTGCAGACCACCGAGGCGTGCGGCGACTGCCCGCGGATCGTGCTGGGCAGCCCGGTCGCCGGGGTGGCCCGCGACGAGCTGCTCGACCCGACCCCGGCGATCGACGAGATCGTCTCGCGGTACGTCGGTGACAAGCAGTTCTCCAACCTGCCCCGCAAGTTCAAGACGTCGATCTCCTGGCTGGTGGACACCCCGTACGAGTCGAACGACATCGCCTTCCTCGGTGTCGACCACCCCGAACACGGCCCCGGCTTCGACGTCTGGGTCGGCGGGGGTCTCGCCACCAACCCGATGCTCGCCAAGCGGCTCGGCGTCTGGGTGCCGCTGGCCGAGGTGCCGGACGTGTGGGCCGGGGTGGTCGGGATCTTCCGCGACTACGGCTACCGCCGACTGCGCAACCGGGCCCGGCTGAAGTTCCTGGTGGCCGACTGGGGCGTGGAGCGCTTCCGCGAGGTGCTGGAGAAGGACTACCTCGGTCGTACGCTGCTCGACGGCCCAGCGCCGATCCTGCCCTCGAAGCCGATCGACCACGTGGGCGTGCACGAGCAGGCCGACGGGCGGCACTACGTGGGCGCCGCCCCGGTGGTCGGGCGGGTTTCCGGCGCGCAGCTCAGCCAGCTCGCCGACGTGGTCGAGGCGCACGGCAGCGACCGGGTGCGGCTCACTCCGTACCAGAAGCTGCTGGTGCTCGACGTGCCGTCGGAGCGGACGGAGTCGCTCGTCGACGCGCTGCGCGGGATCGGTCTGGAGGCCCGGCCGTCGGCCTGGCGGCGCGGCACGATGGCGTGCACCGGCATCGAGTACTGCAAGCTCGCCATCGTCGAGACGAAGGCCCGTGGCGAGGAGTTGGTGGCCCGGCTGGAGCAGCGGCTGCGCGACTTCGACGCGGACATCTCGATCCACATCAACGGCTGCCCGAACGCGTGTGCCCGCACCCAGGTGGCCGACATCGGGCTGAAGGGCCAACTGGTGGTCGGCCCGGACGGCCGGCAGGTCGAGGGTTTCCAGGTGCACCTGGGCGGCGGCCTGGGCATGGCGCAGGGGCAGACCGCCGGGTTCGGCCGCAAGCTGCGCGGCCTGAAGACCACCGCCGACGAGCTTCCGGAGTACGTGGAACGGCTGGCCCTTCGCTACCTGGCCGGTCGCAGCGAGGGCGAGACGTTCGCCAACTGGGTGATCAGAGTCGACGAGGAGGAACTGCGGTGAGCAGCGAGAACCGAGCGGCACCTCTGCACTGCCCGTACTGCGGCGAGGAGGACCTGCGGCCGCACGAGTCGGGGCACGGCGCCTGGGAGTGCCACGCCTGCACCCGGGTCTTCTCGGTGAAGTTCATCGGGCTGCTCAGCCGGACGGTG
Source organism: Micromonospora sp. C97 (assembly GCF_018070385.1). Taxonomy (NCBI): domain Bacteria; kingdom Bacillati; phylum Actinomycetota; class Actinomycetes; order Micromonosporales; family Micromonosporaceae; genus Micromonospora; species Micromonospora sp. C97. Next base: position 38,646 of record NZ_JAGPXU010000031.1, on the reverse strand, counting down.
ACCCGGTGAGCGCGGGTCTCGTCTCGGCCACGAGCCTGCGCCTGGTGGGCCCGGGCGCCTCGGCACCGGCCGACCCGAGCGGGCGCAGCCCGGACGAGCTGCGGGCCCTGGCCGAGCAGGCCGCTCGGGACCTGGAGGGCGCCCCGGCACTGGAGATCGCCCGCTGGGCGGCGCAGACCTTCGGCGAGCGGTTCTGCGTGACCAGCTCGATGGCCGACGCCGTGCTGGCGCACCTGGTGTCCCGGGTGGCTCCCGGGGTGGACGTGGTCTTCCTCGACACCGGGCTGCACTTCCCCGAGACGCTGCGGGTCCGTGACGAGGTGGCCCGGACGCTGCCGGTGAACGTCCGGTCGATCCGGCCCCGGCTCACCGTCGGCCAGCAGGACGGCCAGTACGGTCCGCGACTGTTCAACAAGTCACCGGACGACTGCTGCCAGCTGCGCAAGGTGGAGCCGCTGGAGCGGGCGCTGAGCGGGTACGACGCCTGGGCCGCCGGTCTGCGTCGGGACGAGTCGCCGACCCGGGCCAACACCCCGGTGGTGACCTTCGACGCGCGCCGCGGCAAGGTCAAGGTGAACCCGATCGCGGCCTGGTCGCAACGGGACGTGGACGCCTACATCGCCCGGTTCAACGTGCCGGTCAACGAACTCTTCAAGCAGGGGTACGGGTCGATCGGCTGCTGGCCGTGCACCCGCCGTACGAAGGCCGGCGAGGACGCGCGGGCCGGCCGGTGGGCGATGTTCGAGAAGACCGAGTGCGGGCTGCACGTCTGACCTCGCCGGGCACGACAGTGACCGGTGCGGCCGGCGGGGCGGACCCGGTGGTGCTCGTCGCGCACGGCAGCCGTGATCCGCGAGCGGCCGATGCCACCCGGGCGCTGGCTCGGGCGGTGTCGGCGGCCCGGCCCGGCACACCGGTGTGGGCGAGCTGGCTGGACCACACCGAGCCGGGGCCGACCGAGCTGCTGCGTCAGCTGGCCGTGGCCGGTCACCGTCGGGCGGTGCTGGTGCCACTGCTGCTGACCGCCGCGTACCACCATCGGGTGGACATTCCCGCGGCGGTCGCCGCGGCCACCCGGTCCGGGCCGCCACTGGCGGTACGGGTGACCGACGTGCTCGGCCCGGCGGACGACACCCCCGATCCGGCGCTGCTGGCCGGGCTGTGCCGTCGGCTGGGTGAGACGTGGCCGGATGGCTCGACCGCGTCGCGTCGGGGCGGCTTGGACGCGTCGCGTCGGGGCAGCTTGGACGCGTCGCGTCGGGGCGGTTTGGACGCGTCGCGTCGGGGTCGGTTCGACGCGTTGGTGCTGGCTGCGGCGGGCACCCGGGATGCGCGGGCGCGCCGCTCGGTGGGCCGGGTTGCCGATGCGCTCGGCGTGGAGTTCGGGGTGCCCTGCCGGGTGGCGTACGCGTCGGCGGCTCCACCGGCGGCCGGCGTGGCGGTGTCCCGGTTGCGGGCGTCCGGCGCGCGGCGGGTCGCGGTGTCCGCGTACTTCCTGGCGCCGGGGTTGTTCCATGACGCGGTGGCCGAGGCGGCCGGGGCGGCGGGTGCGGTGGCGGTTGCCGCGCCGTTGACCGACGCGCCGGAGCTGGTCGAGTTGGTGCTGCGCCGGGTCGACGATCGGCCCGTGCTGGCGTCGACGGGCTGATCCGGTGCCGGCCTCGACGGGGCTGATCCGGTGCCGGCCCGGTGCCGGACAGCGGAACGCCCCGGTGGGCGAACCCACCGGGGCGTACAGCTGTGTCGTTGGGGATCAGGCGGAGTGAGCGCGCAGCACCCGGAGACCGCCGCGCCGCTTGACAGCGCGCCGCTCCTCCTCGCTCATTCCGCCCCAGACGCCGGCGTCCTGACCAGACTCGAGTGCCCACTGCAGGCACTGGTCGGTCACGGAGCAGCGCCTGCAGACGGCCTTGGCCTGCTCGACCTGCAGGAGAGCCGGTCCGGACGTCCCAATCGGGAAGAACAGCTCCGGGTCCTCGTCGCGGCAGACAGCATGGTGACGCCAGTCCATGGCGGCAACACTCCTCATTCTGGATGGGTGGCAAATATTGCTTGTCGTGCTTTCCCTATATGCATCCGCAGTGCCGAGGTGACAGTTAGCGTTCGTCCATTCGGCAGTGCGTGAGCAGGCAGTTAGTGCCGGGGACCTGCTGGAACAGCTCAACCTGACGAGCATATCCAGGCAATGTCCCGGTAACTCAAGTTCGCTTGTGAATACTTTCACGAACAGTCGTGATGTCAAGGGTGACGCTCGGAAAAACTCCGGGCGGTGAGCAAGCCCACAACCCGTTTGTCCGGGTTTCCGCGCTTTCCTGGTTACCCGGCGTGCCACAGTCGAGGATCAATATAGTACAGTCCGCGTGACATTGCTGACATTTCCGGCACCTGCCCCTCGGTGTGGCGGCGACCCGGCCGATCGGTTGTGGCCACCGTGTCGACCAACTGCGGTACCCGAGACCTAGCAGATTACTCTCAGTGCGGCCGGAACGGAGGTGAATCTGACTTTCTCCCGCTCGCCGAGATAGTCCCCGTCCAGCTGGAACGCCTGCGGGCGGCTGGAGACCAGGGTAAACTCCGCCGTGTCATGGAGTCGTAACACCTGACGACCGCGCGGATTCGGTTGCCGGGACAGGAACTGCGTCACTGTCCGTGTTGTGCTAGCCACCCGGAGCTGACGCAACGCCAGTACGTCCAGCCCGAGATCGAACGACGCCTCCGGGTTCGGGTTGACCTCCCGGTCGCCCAGGTACGTCCACGGGGCAGTGTTCTGGATGATGACGGTGGCCAGCTCGGCCTCCGCCGGCTCGCCCGGGCGCTCCAGGACGATCGCCGGGTGCCGCCGGTCCGAGGCGAGGAAATACTGGTTCATGATCGAACGCAGGTAGAGCGACGGCGTGGACACCCGCCCCTTGCGCCGGGCCTGCTCCACCCGGTGGATCACCGCGGCGTCCAGGCCGAACCCGGCGCAGAAGGTGAAGTAGCGGTCGTCGGCGCGGCCCAGCCCCACCGTCCGGCTGCGGCCCAGCCGCAGCCCCTCCAGGATCATGCTGGTCGCCTCCGGCCACTCCCGGGGCAGCCCCACCGCGCGGGCGAACACGTTTGTCGAACCGCCGGGGACGGTGGCCAGCGCGGGCAGTCGCTCGGCCATCGGCGCATCACCGGCGCGGGTCGGCGGCTCGGCCGTCATCAGGCCGTTCACCACCTCGTTCACCGTGCCGTCGCCACCCAGGGTGACGACCAGGTCGACCCCCTCCGCGGCTGCCTCCCGGGCGAGCGCCACGGCGTGCCCGCGCCGACGGGTGTAGCGCACGCTGAGATCGACTTCGCTGCGCAGCGCCCGGACAAGCACGTCCCGGCTGCGTTCGCTGGTGGTGGTGGCCTTCGGATTGACCACCAGGACGGCCCGCATGGGCGGCACTGTACCTGCCGGCAGCCCGGGTATCGTGGCGCGCGTGACCATCGACTCGGACCCGATCCCCGTCACGCTCCGCTGGGCGGTCCGGCTGCTGTGGGCAGAGGCGGCAGTCGTCGGGCTGATCGCCGTCTGGCTGATCTGGGCCGACCTCACCGCCACCCGCACCGACCTGCTGGCGGCGTTGCTGGTGACCGGGTTCGCCATCGGCGCGGCCGTCGTGCTCTGGGCGCTGGGACGCGCGCTGCTGCGCCGTCAGGCGGGCGCACGCGCCCCCGCCATCGTGCTTCAGCTGATGCTGCTGCCGATCGGTTGGTTCATGATCCAGGCTGGGCTGGGCTGGCTGGGCGTGCCGCTGATGGCGCTCGGCCTGGGCGTGGGCTGGCTGCTGGTCTGCTCCCCGACGACCCGTGCCCTCGGCTTCCAGTGACCACCAGGGTGGGCCGGGTCGGTCAGTAGCCGCCGGAGCGGCGGGTGAGCAGCGCGATCGTGGCCCGGCCGTCGGCCGACGTGGCGGACGCCGACGTGGTCAGCGCGGTGAGCACCTTCCAGGCGAAGGACGACTCGGCGGGCAGGGTGGCACCGCGCACGGTCGGCACTGTCACCTCGACGGTGAGCGCGTCCTCGGTGACCGCGAAACGGCACTCCAGCTCGGCGTCGCGGGTGGCGATGGCGAGCAGCATGGCGCACGCCTCGTCGACAGCGATCCGCAGATCCTCGATCTCGTCGAGCGCGAACTGCAACCGGGCCGCGAGACCGGCGGTGGCGGTGCGAAGAACGCCGAGGTAACCGCCGTCGGCGGGCACCGTGAGGTGCACCACGTCGTCGTCGGTCGCTGGCTGGCCAGTCAGTTGAGTCACGCCTCATCCCCCCGGTCGGGGACTCTACCCGGTCAGTCGCCCGTACGCGTGCCGGCGGTGGTGACGTGATCGGCCAGCTGGCGGAGCGCGTCGCCGCTGAGCCGGTAGGGAACCCACTCGCTCATCTGCTCGGCGCCGATCGAGGCGTAGAAACCGGCGGCCGGGTTCCAGTCGATCATCCACCACTCCAGCCGCCGGTAGCCGCGTCGTACGCAGATGTCGGCCAGCGTGGCGAGCAGCAGCCGACCGGCGCCGGTGCCCCGGGCGGCCGGCCGGACGTAGAGGTCCTCCAGGTAGATGCCGTGCACGCCGGCCCAGGTGGAGAAGTTGAGGAACCACAGTGCGAAGCCGACCGGCTGGTCCTGCTCATCCACCGCGACGTGGCCGAAGAGCGCCGGAGCGCTCGGCTCTTCCGACGTCGCGCCGGCACCGAACAGGGCCGAGGTCAACTGCTCGGCGGTGAGGTGGCACTGCTCCGGCGCGCGTTCGTACTCGGCCAGCTCGTGCACCATGGCGACGACGGCCGGCACGTCCTCGGGACGTGCCGGCCGGATCGTCGGGATGACCGGAGAGGTCACGCCTTCTTGGTCTCCCAGAAGATCTTCGAGATCTCGTCGATCTTCGCGAGCAGCTTGTCGGCGGTGGCCGGGTCGAGGCTGCCCTTGACGCCACCGGCGCCGGCGAGCTTGGTGGCCTCGTTGAACAGGCTGTGCAGGTTCGGGTACTTCTCGAAGTGCGGCGGCTTGAAGTAGTCGGTCCAGAGCACCCAGAGGTGGTGCTTGACCAGCTCGGCGCGCTGCTCCTTGATGATGATGGCGCGGGTGCGGAACTCCGGGTCGGTGTTCGACTGGTACTTCTCGCAGATCATTTTGACCGACTCGGCCTCGATCCGGGCCTGGGCCGGGTCGTAGACACCGCACGGCAGGTCGCAGTGAGCGCTCGCGGTGACGCGGGGCGCAAGGATGCGCGGAAGTCGCATCGGGATCCTCCATGGGAAGTTTGCGATGATCAAAGGCGACATTACTCCTGGAGATGCTCCCCCAACCGGTTGAGGTGAAACCAGTGACCGCCGATCACCCGGCTGAGGCGCCCCGGCTGCGGAGGCCGCTGACCGCCGTTCTGGTGACCGGCCCGTCCATGGTCCCGACGCTGCGGCACGGCGACGCGGTGCTGGTTCGCGTCGGTGGCCGCCCGATCCGGGCCGGTGACGTGGTGGTCGCGGTCTTCCGGACCCGGCCCGATCTGCTGGTGGTGAAGCGTGCGGTCCGGTCGCAGGACGGCGGCTGGTGGCTGCGGGGCGACAACGACCTGATCACCGACGACTCCCGGGCGTACGGGGTGGCCGACGTGCGCGGACGGGTGGTGGCCCGCTACTGGCCGCGCCCGGGACGGGTACCTCGCCGGCAGTTATGACCCTGCTCACATCCGAGGGGTGGTGTCGACACTATGCTCGGAAAGTGCCCGGGTGACCCCCCGCACCGCGTGCCACCGCCCGCCGCCCACCTCGCGGCGGGGCCGGCCGCCTCACATCTGCTCGACAGATCCTGGAGTCACCACCATGTCTTCGTCCACCGTGGACCCCGCTGATCCCGTCTTCCAACTGCACCGGGGCGGCAAGATGGCCGTCACCTCGACCGTGCCGCTCACCAGCCGGGAGGACCTCTCCCTGGCGTACACCCCAGGGGTGGCCCGGGTGTGTGAGGCGATCGCCGCCGACCCGGCCCTGGTGGATGACTACACCTGGGTGTCGCACACGGTCGCGGTGGTCACCGACGGCTCGGCGGTGCTCGGGCTGGGCAACATCGGCCCCCGGGCCGCGCTGCCGGTGATGGAGGGCAAGGCCGTGCTGTTCAAGCAGTTCGGCGGCGTGGACGCGGTGCCGGTGTGCCTGGACACCCAGGACGTGGACGAGATCGTCGCGGTGGTGCGGGCGTTGGCACCCTCGTTCGGTGGGATCAACCTGGAGGACATCAGCGCCCCGCGCTGCTTCGAGATCGAGCGTCGACTCGACGAGGCGTTGGACATCCCGGTCTTCCACGACGACCAGCACGGCACCGCGATCGTGGTGCTCGCCGCGCTGCGCAACGCCGCGACGTTGCTCGACCGCAAGCTGGGTGACCTGCGGGTGGCGGTGAGCGGCGCGGGCGCGGCCGGCGTGGCGGTGACGAAGATGCTGATCGCCGGGGGCGTCAACCCCGACCAGGTGGTGGTCTGTGACTCCAAGGGGATCATCGGCCGCCACCGCACCGAGCTGACCGGCACCAAGGCCGAGTTGGCCGCGAGCACCAACGCCGACGGCCGGCACGGCGACGTCACCGAGGCGCTGCGCGACGCGGACGTGCTGGTCGGGGTCTCCGGCGGGCAGATCCCCGAGGCGGCGGTGGCTCAGATGGCGCCCGGCGGAATCGTGTTCGCGCTGGCGAACCCCACCCCCGAGGTGCACCCCGAGGTGGCCGCCCGGCACGTCGCGGTGGTCGCCACCGGGCGCAGTGACTACCCCAACCAGATCAACAACGTGCTGGCCTTCCCCGGGGTGTTCCGCGGTGCGCTGGACGCCGGCGCCACCAGGATCACCGAGGCGATGAAGGTCGCCGCCGCGGACGCCATCGCCGGTGTGGTGGCCGAGTCGCTGACCGCCGACGCGATCGTGCCGTCCCCGCTCGACCCGCGCGTCGCGCCGGCCGTGGCCGAGGCGGTCGCCGAAGCCGCCCGCCGCGACGGCGTCGCCCGCCGCTAGGACGCACGCGTGGCCAGGGGCGCTCGGGCGCGGCATGCGCCGCCGGCTCTACGCGCACGCCTGGGCCGGGGGTTCTCCGGGGCAGCATGCGCCGCCGGCTCTACGCGCACGCGTGGGCCAGGGGCGCTCCGGCGAAGCATGCGCCGCTGGCCTACGCGCACGCCTTCTTAACGAGCGCTCAGCTTGTTACCGTGCCGATCATGCGTGCTGCCTTTGCCTCCCGTTTCGACGACGCCGACCCGCTCGCCGCGCTCACCGTCGGTGAGCGGCCCGAGCCGACCCCTCCGGCGGACGACTGGGTGACCGTGCAGTTGCGGGCCACCTCGCTCAACCACCACGACCTCTGGTCGCTGCGCGGGGTGGGTCTCACCGAGGCCCAACTTCCGATGATCCTCGGCTGCGACGCGGTCGGGGTGGACCCGGAGGGGCGTCCGGTGGTCGTCTACCCGGTGGTCGTCACCCCGGGTGACCCGCGCGGGGTCTCCATCCTCTCCGAGCACTTCGCCGGGACGCTCGCCGAGCGGGTGGTCGTACCCCGGTCGAATCTGATCCCGCTGCCCGACGGCATGGCGGCGACCGACGCGGCGTGCCTGCCCACGGCCTGGCTGACCGCGTGGCGGATGCTGACCACCAAGGGCCGCGTCGCGGAGGCCGACAGCGTGCTGGTCCAGGGCGCGGGCGGTGGGGTGGCCACCGCGGCCGTCGCGCTCGCCGTCGCGATGGGCAAGCGGGTGTACGCGACCAGCCGCGACGCCGTGAAGCGTGACCGGATCTCCGCCCTCGGCGCCACCGCCGTGGAGCCCGGCGCCCGGCTGCCGGAGCGGGTCGACGTGGTGATCGAGACGGTCGGCGCGGCCACCTTCGACCACTCGCTGAAGTCGGCCGCGCCGATGGCCCGGATCGTGGTCTCCGGCGCGACCGCCGGGCACGAGCCGTCGGTCAACCTGCGCCGCGTCTTCGCCATGCAGCTGGAGATCCTGGGCACCTCGATGGGCACGCCCGGCGAGCTGTACGAGCTGCTGGCGTTCTGCTCGGACAACGAGGTGCGCCCGGTAGTCGACTGCGTCATCCCGTTCAGCCGGGTCGAGGACGCCTTCGCCCGACTGCACTCCGGCGACGCCTTCGGCAAGGTCGTCATCGACCACGAGGCCTAACGCCCGCCTGTCCGCGCCGCGCTCGCGTCGCGCCGCGCCATGATCTGCGCAACATCGGGGAAACTGCTGCATTCCGGCGTGCCGAGGCAGCAACATCCCCGATGTTGGCAGATCTTGGGCGTGCGGCGTGCGGCGTGCGGCGCGGGGCGCGGGGCGCGAGGCGCGGGATCAGAGGTGGTCGTCGAAGGTGGCGATGTCGCCGCGCGTCGCGTCGGTGGAGATGCGCTTCTTGGCGTCCGGGTCGCCGTAGAGCGACCAGCGTAGGAACTCGACCGAGGTGTCCGAGACGACCCGCAGCGTCGCGCCGTCGCTGAGCAGCGCCCGCCCGTGGTCGCCCTTCGGCAGGCTCAGCATCGCCTTCGGCCAGGGCACCTTGTCGTAGGCGGCCTTGCCGGCCGCGTACTCGACCACCTCGTCCAGCTCACCGTGCACGAACAACTGCGGGGCGGCGGCACCGGCGAACGCGGTACCCACCCCGAGCGCCGTGCCGGCGAACACCACTCCCGCGTCCAGCCGTTCGTCCCGGCTCGCGGTGAACAGGCCGATGGTGGTCACCCCGCCCGCCGAGTGCCCGGCGGCGGCCACCCGCTCACCGTCCAACCGGCCGCGCAACGCGTCGCCGGCCTTGCCGTCCAACGCCAACACCTGATCCAACGCGTACGACACGTCGGCGGGCTGGTTGAGCACGTCGAGGACGTTGTTGTCGGCGCCCCGGGAGGTGTGCGGGAACGCGGGCGCGGCCACCACGAAACCGGCCGCCGCCCAGCGGGTCAGCAGCGTGGCGTAGTCGTCCGGCCGCCCACCCAGGCCGTGACTGAACATCACCACCGGGAACCGGCCCTCCGCCGCCGTCGCCGACCGCTTGGCCGCGCCGCCGGACTGCCCGGCCGCCGGGTACCAGAGCGTCGTCGGCAGCGCGCGGCCGTCCCTGTTCAGCTTCAGCTGGCGTACGCCGACAGCGAAGGCGCGCTGCGGGGCTTTCCCGGCGGGTACCTGCGGTGTCGGGGTGGCGGCGGGCGGTGGTTCGACGGGCGCCTGCTGGCTCTCGGCCTTCCTGGCGTCCGCCGAGCAGCCGACCAGACCGGCCAGGAGCAGGGCGCTGGCCAGCAGGGCGGGGGTGACACGACGCGACATGAGTCCGATTGTGCCTCGCCCCGCAGACCTGCCCGGCGCACTTTGGCACTGTGTGCCCGCCCGCTCACCCACAGCTCAGGGGGCGCGCCGCGGGGCGGGGGCGAGATCGCGCAGCCGGGCCAGGTCGTCGGCGTCCTTCGGGCGGCGCTGACGTTCCGGCATCCAGACTGGGTACATCTGCTTGAACTCGATCTGGGCGGCCACCGAGATGGTCGGCACGGTGAGCGGGCCGATCCGGCCGGGTGGGGCGGCCAGCATCCCGGCCGGCAGTGGGGTGCCGGCCCAGGACCCGGCACCCACCGTCGGTCGGCCGGCGGCATCCCGACCCAGGTACGCGAAGCTGACCTCCACGTCGGCGGCGAACAGGTCGAGCTGCAACCGGGCGGGCATCCGCGGGTCGGGAAGCCAGCCCCGGGCCAGCAGCAGGTCGGCCAGCCGGTCCGCGTCGTCGCGCCAGCAGTACCAGTCGACGTCGACGTGCGGGCGGGTCACAGTGCCGAGCTGGAAGTCCATCGCCCAGCCGCCGCGCAGCCACACCGGGATGCCACAGGCCCCGGTCACCGTGATGACCTCGGCGATGCTCGCCAACTGCCGGCGCGCAAGCTCGTCCACCGCACGACCGTACCGACAGCGGCAGGGGTCAGTGGGCCGGGCGGGACTCGTAACGGGTCAGGTTGGGGGAGTGGGCGTCGGTGCGGAGGCGGGCGGCGGCAACCTGATCGCCGTAGAGGGTCCAGCGCAGGAAGTCGGTGGTGGTGGCGAGGACCGGGGCGAAGCCCGGGTGGCCCGGCGTGAGGTACGCCCCGTGGTCCTGGTCGAGCAGGCTGAGGAACGCGGCCGGCCCGGGGGTGCGCGCGTACGCGGCCCGGCCGACAGTCACCGGCACCACCGGGTCAGCCGTGCCGTGCACGAAGAGCACCGGCGCGGCTGGCCCGGCGAAGCTGCCCGGCAACCCGCCGCCGGCGATCACGATCCCGGCGCGTAAGCGGGTCTGGTGGCCCTCGCTGAACATGCCGGAGGTGGTGAAGCCGCCCGCCGAGTGCCCGGCGGCGGCGATCGAGGTCAGGTCGAGGTGCCCGGCGAGCGGATCGGCGCGGTTGCGGTCGAGCCGCCCGAGGTGCCGGATCAGCCGCCAGGCGTCGGCCGGCTGGTGGCGTACGTCGGCCCGGGTGAAGTGCGCGGCACCCTGCCGGGTGTGCGGGTACGCGGGTGCGGCCACCACGAAACCGGCCGCCGCCCAGCGGGTGGTCAGGCCGGCGTGCAACTCGGGTCGGCTGCCCAGGCCGTGGCTGTAGATCACCACCGGGAACCGTCCGGCCGCCACCTGACCGGTCGACGTCGGGTACCAGATCGTCACCGGCAGCGGGCGCGCCGAACGCGGATCGAGGGTGAGCGTACGCACGCCGACGGCGTACGACCCCTCGGGCGCTCGACGCGCCGGCACCGGGTCGGTGGCCCCGCCGGCCACTGCCGTGGCCGGCGCGCAGCCGGCCAGCAACGCTGTCACCAGTACGGCCAGCAGCCGGCCCGCCCCCATCGTTTCACGGTAGGTGCCCGGGAGGGCGTAACAGCCCCGCCGTCCGGTTCGGCTGCACCGGCCACCCGGTCGGGTCACCTCCACCGGCCGGGTCCACCCCCGCGACGGCGCGGGCCGGGGACGGTGCCGCGTGACCAGCTTCGCTAGGGTCACCGACATGCCTGAGAACTACACAGACCCCAGCGGCAACACCGAGGCGTTCCGTGCCTTCAGCCAGACGCCGGAGGCCGCGGCACCGGCGGAGGCCCCGTCCCGCCTGCCGCTCATCATCGGCGCGGCGGTGGTCGTCGTGGTGCTGGTGGCCCTCGTCGCCTGGCTGGCGACCGGCTGAGTTCGTCGCCTGGCCGGCGACCGGCTGAGCTGGTCGCCTGGCTGGCGGCCCGGTGATCCGTGGCCTGGTCGGGCGGGCGGCTGAGCTGGTGGCCCGGTCGCGCGGGCGACTGACCGAGCCGTCAGGCCGCCTCGATCAGGTCCCGGGTCTGTCGTGCGATCTCCCGCTCCTCGTCGGTGCGGATGACGCAGACGCTCACCTCGGCGCCGTCCGGTGAGATCACCCGGTCGCCGTCACCGTCGTTGCGGGCGTCGTCCACGCTGATGCCGAGCCGACCCAGGCCGGCCAGCGCGGCGGCCCGCACCGGCGCGGCGTGCTCGCCGACCCCGGCGGTGAAGGTGATCGCGTCGACCCGGCCGAGCAGCGCGTAGTACGCCCCGACGTAGCCGGTGATGCGCCGGCAGTACACCTCGAAGGCCAGCGTCGCCGCCTGGTCACCGGCAGCCCGACGCTCGAGGACCTCGCGCATGTCGTTGACGCCGGTCAGCCCGAGCAGGCCGCTGCGGTGGTTGAGCAGGTCGTCGATGTCGTCCACCGACAGCCCACCCTCCCGACGCAGGTGGAAGATCACGGTGGGGTCGATGTCGCCGCTGCGGGTGCCCATCACCAGCCCTTCGAGGGGGGACATGCCCATCGAGGTGGCGACGCTGCGACCGTTCTCGACCGCGCACGCGCTGGCCCCGTTGCCCAGGTGCAGGGTGATCGTGTTGACCTGCTCGTACGGCCGGCCCAGCAGTTCGGCGGTGCGGCGGGACACGTACGCGTGTGAGGTGCCGTGGAAGCCGTACCGGCGGATGCCGTACCGCTCGGCGGTGTCCCGGTCGATCGCGTATGTCGCGACGGCCTCGGGCAGGGTGTGGTGGAACGCGGTGTCGAAGACGGCGACCTGCGGCACGTCCGGCAGTGCCGAGCGGGCCACCTCGATGCCCGCCAGGTTGACCGGGTTGTGCAGTGGGGCGAGCGGGATCAGCTCGCGGATCGCGGCCAGCACCGCGTCGTCGACGAGCACCGGCGCGCTGAACTTCCGGCCGCCGTGCACCACCCGGTGCCCGACCGCCGCCAACCCGGTCAGGTCCAGCCCGTCCAGGATCTGCTGGACCGCCTCGGTGTGGTCAGTCGGGCCGCCACCGGGCTCACCGATGCGTTCGACGGTGCCGTGGTCCAGCGCCCGCTCACCGTCGTAGCGGCGCCACTTCACCGACGACGACCCGCAGTTGAGCACCAGCACCTGACTCACGACGCCTCCTCGGTGGCCGCCTGGATGGCGGTGATCGCCACCGTGTTGACGATGTCCGTCACCAACGCGCCCCGGGACAGGTCGTTCACCGGTCGGCGTAGGCCCTGCATGACCGGGCCGACGGCGACCGCCCCGGCGGAGCGTTGCACCGCCTTGTACGTGTTGTTGCCGGTGTTCAGGTCCGGGAAGATGAAGACCGTGGCGTGGCCGGCGACCGGGCTGCCCGGCAGCTTCGTCGCCGCCACCGCCGGGTCGATCGCCGCGTCGTACTGGATGGGCCCCTCGACCAGCAGGTCGGGCCGGCGTTCCCGGACCAGCGCGGTGGCCGCGGCGACCTTCTCCACGTCCGCGCCGGCACCGGAGCTGCCGGTGGAGTACGACAGCATCGCCACCCGGGGTTCGATGCCGAACCGGGCTGCGGTGTCGGCCGACGAGATCGCGATGTCGGCGAGCTGGGCGGCGTCGGGGTCGCGGTTGACGGCGCAGTCGCCGTAGACCAGCACCCGGTCGGCGAGCAGCATGAAGAAGACGCTGGAGGCCACCGAGACGTCCGGCAGCGTACGGATGATCTCGAACGCGGGCCGGATGGTCGCGGCGGTGGTGTGCGTCGCGCCGGAGACCATGCCGTCGGCTCGGCCGGTCGCCACCATCAGGGTGCCGAAGTAGTTGGGCTGCGCCACGATGTCGTGCGCCAACTCGGCGGTGACGCCCCGGTGGGCGCGCAGCCGGGCGTACTCGGCGGCGAAGTCGTCGCGCCACCCGCTGGTGACCGGGTCGACCAGGTGCGCGTCGCCCAGGTCGATGCCCAGCTCGCGGGTGCGCCGGGCGATGTCGTCCGGCCTGCCGAGCAGCGTCAGCTCGGCCACTCCGCGGCGTAGCAGGATCTCCGCCGCGCGCAGGATCCGCTCGTCGGTGCCCTCCGGCAGCACCAGGTGGCGGGGCTTCGAGCGGGCCCGGTCGATCAGCTCGTTCTCGAACATCAGCGGGGTGACCCGCGCCGACCGGCTGACCCGCAGCCGGCGGGCCAGGTCGTCGGTGTCCACGCAGCGTTCGAACGCGCCGAGCGCGGCCTCCACCTTGCGGGGATTGGCCGCGCTGGGCCGGCCCTCGATGCGGCTGGACGCGGCCACCGTGTCGTAGCTGTCGCTGCGCACGGAGAGCACCGCCAGCCCGGTGTTGAGCCCCTCCACCAGCCGCATGACCCGGGGGTCGGGCTGCTCGCCGAGGGTGAGCACCAGCCCGGCCACCGACACCTGCCCGGCCACGTGCGCGGCGCTCGCGGCGACGAGCAGGTCGGCCCGGTCCCCGGGGGTGATCACCAGGGCGCCCTCGGTGAGGTGGCCCAGCAGGGTCGGCACATGCGCCGCGCCGACCACGAAATCCAGCACGTCGCGACCGAGCGCGGCGTCGTCCCCGGCCAGCAGGGTGGCGCCGAGCGCCGCCGCCACCTCGGCCACCGTCGGCGCCGACACGCTCGGCACCTCCGGGATGGCGTACGCGGGCACCGGCAGGTCGGGCAGCGTCATCGGCTCGGACACCCGGTTGGCGATCACCGCGAGCACTGTCGCGCCCAGGTCGGCCAGGTCGTGGTACGCCCCCCGCATCGCCGCCGCCACGGCCGCCGGCTCCTGCCCGAAGCCGTCCACCACCGGCACCACCACGCTGCCGAACTCCGTGGCCAGCCGGGCGTTGAAGGCCAGCTCGCGGGGGCGGGCCGGATCACCCGGGTCGTCGAAGTCGCTGCCCACCACGACCACCGCCGGGCACTGCCGTTCCACCGCCCGGTAGCGCTCGACGATCGCGGAGATCAGCTGTTCCCGTCGGCCGTCCGCGACCAGCGCGGCGGCCTCGGCGTAGCTCGCCCCGGCCAGCTCGGCCAGCGGCACCTCGACCCGGTACCGCTCGCTGAGCAGGGCGAGGATCGGATCCTGCCCGGTGTCGGCGACCAGCGGCCGGAACACGCCGATCCGCCCGACCTGGCGGGACAGCAACTCCGCCAGCCCGAGGGCGATCGTCGACTTGCCTCCGCCCGAACCAACGCTGGTCAGATACACGCTGCGAGCCACAGCCCCCACCCTAGAAGATCGCGAGACTCCCCACCCGGGCCCTACGGCCCCTGAGCCGCCGCCGTCACCGGCCGCAGGCCGGGTACGAATCCTCCCTGACGACGAGAAGGCGGCGGTCGCGGCGACCCCCTCGTGGCCCCGACGGTGCGGTCGGCGTCTCAGTCAGTGAGCCGTCAGCAAAGCTGAGAAAAACTCACGCCTAGACTCGCGTCCCATGACCACCCGGGGCTTGAGCAGCGACGATACGTCGACTGGGAGGTCGACGCCCGCCGGGTCCGGCGACCCTCGGTCCCGACCGGCGGCGCCGGTCGACGAGCCCACCATGGTGGCCAACCGCACCGACGGCCCCACCGAGCTGATCGCCGCCGCGCCCCAACCGCCCCCGGTCTTCGTCGACCCCAGTGGCCGACGCCGCTCCCGCCTGCGCTGGCTCGCATACGTCGTCGGTCTGCTGGGCCTGACCTACACCGGGCTGGTGGCCGTCAGCTTCGCCGGCGGCATGGTGGAGCCGCACACGGTGCTCCCGTTCGTGGACGAGGCCGAGCAGCCTGAACGGACCCAGTCGCCACAGGCCGAGGCGATTACCGCCATCCCCGAGCCGTCGACAGCCGTCCCCCGTACGCCGGCGGCCAGGGTGGCACCCACCGTCGCCCCGCCGGCTCCCCGCTCGCCTGCCCCCACGCGGTCACGGAGCGCCGCCAGCCCGGCGAGCGGTGACCCCACCAGCGTGCCGCCCTCGCCCAGCTCGGGGCGGCCCACCTCGGTGGCCCCGACACCCGCCGTCTCACCCTCGACCGAGGACCCGCCGCTCCCACCCGAGGAACCGGCCGAACCCGGCGGACTCCCCACCGACCTCCTCCCCGCGGATGGCTGAGCCGGCGATCACGGCCCGCCGTCGTCGGGCCGTACCTCCACCGCGCTGGGTCCTGCTCGGCATGCTGCTGGCGGTTCTGGCCGGCGTACTTCTGGTCAACGCGTACACCAACGCCTCCTTCACCCCGGACCACCAGCACAGCAACCAGGGGCAACGCGAGGTCCCCACCTCAGTGGTGAACGGGGGGCCGATCATCAGCGCCAACAGCGAGCAGGTCCGCTCCTACCGCTTGCCGGACCGGACCATCGCGCTCACCTTCGACGACGGCCCCGACCCCGTCTGGACCCCCGAGGTTCTGCGCGTCCTCGACGCCCACCAGGTCACTGGCACGTTCTTCGTGCTGGGTTCGCAGGTCGCCCGGCACCCCGACATGGCCCGGAACCTGGTCGCGGGTGGCCACGAGCTCGGCGTGCACACGTTCACCCACCCCGACCTCACCGAGCTGTCCGGATGGCGGCAAGAGCTGGAGTACGCCCAGACCCAGCTCGCCCTCGCCGCCGTCACCGGCGTGCGCACCTCGCTGGTCCGGTTTCCGTACTCCTCGCATGCCGACGCGATCGACAACCAGGACTGGCCGGTGCTGATCGCCGCCGGTGACCTGGGCTACCTGACGGTGCTCAACGACACCGACAGCCAGGACTGGGCGCTGCCCGGCGTAGACAAGATCGTCGAGAACGCCACCCCGGACGGCGACTCGGGTGCGATCACCCTCTGGCACGACGCCGGCGGTGACCGCGCGCAGACCGTCGCCGCCCTCGACCGCTTCATCCCGATGATGAAGCAACGGGGATACCGCTTCGTCACCGCGACGGACGGACTGAACCTCGCCTTCGCCGCCGCCGGGGTCGACTACCGGGCGGAATCCGGTGCGGCGGCCACCGCTGGGGACCGTTGGCGCGGCCAGATGCTGGTCTGGGCGGTACGGGGCGCCGACCAGGTGCTGACCGTGTTCGGGATCCTCTTCGTGCTCGTCGGGGTGCTCACCGTCGGGCGTACCGCCGTGCTGTTCCTGCTCGCCGGGCGACACGCCCGTCGCCGTCGGGCCACGGACTGGACGTGGGGGCCGCCGGTCACCGCGCCGGTGTCGGTGATCGTCCCGGCGTACAACGAGAAGGAGGGGATCGCCGCGGCGGTCCGTTCACTCGCTGGCGGCGACCATCCCGGCGGAATCGAGGTGGTTGTCGTCGACGACGGCTCCACCGACGGGACCGCGGACATCGTCGACGCGCTCCGCCTGCCCAACGTCCGGGTGGTCCGCAAACCCAACGGTGGCAAGCCCAGCGCATTGAACACCGGCGTGGCGTTCGCCCGGCACGACCTGATCGTCATGGTCGACGGGGACACTGTCTTCGAACCCGACGCCGTCCGCCGGCTCGTGCAGCCCTTCGCCGACCCGCAGGTGGGCGCGGTGGCCGGCAACGTGAAGGTCGGCAACCGGCGCAGCCTGATCGCCAAGTGGCAGCACATCGAGTACGTCATCGGGTTCAACCTGGACCGGCGCCTCTACGAGACGCTGCGCTGCATGCCGACGGTGCCCGGGGCGATCGGCGGTTTCCGGCGACAGGCGCTGCGGTACGCCGGGGGGATGACCGATGACACCCTGGCCGAGGACACGGACGTCACCATCGCGCTCGGTCGGGCCGGCTGGAAGGTCGTCTACGAGGAGACGGCCCGCGCCTGGACCGAGGCGCCGACGAGCATCGGCCAGCTCTGGAAACAGCGCTACCGGTGGAGCTACGGCACCATGCAGGCGATGTGGAAGCATCGCCGCTCCGTATTCGACCGGGGTGCGTCGGGCCGGTTCACCCGGCGTTGCCTGTTCTTCCTCAGCCTCTTCGGCGTGCTGTTGCCGCTGCTCGCGCCGGTGATCGACCTACTGGCCCTGTACGGCCTCTTCTTCCTCGACCGGACCGCCACGGCGGTGGCCTGGCTGGTCATGCTCGGCGTGCAACTGGTCACCGCGGTGGTGGCGTTCCGGCTGGACCGGGAGAAGTTGGGGGTGCTGTGGGTGTTGCCGCTCCAACAGTTCGTCTACCGGCAGTTGATGTATCTGGTGATGGTTCAGGCCGTGGTCACCGCGTTGACCGGCGGCCGGCTGGGCTGGCAGAAACTGCGACGCACGGGCCTGGAACGGGTCACTTCGCGGACCGGCTGACCGGCCGGCACCGGCCAGCTGCCAGCCGCCCGTCAGCTGCCCAATCGGGCGGTGGTTCCCGGCACCGGGTGGGTCAGTCCTCGTCGGGGTCGTCGAGCCGGGCCAGCCAGGTGGCGAAGCGCTCGATCGGTGTCTCGAACTCGGGGTTGAGGTCGACGAAGTCGCGCAGCCGCTCGCCGAGCCACTCCAGGGTCACCTGCTCGTCGCCCCGGCGCTCGACCAGCTCCTCGATGCCACGGTCGGTGAAGTACATGGGTAGGTCCTCTTACTCGGCCCGGCGCAGGCCGGGCGGGTGGTTGGGTCGACCGACGGAGCCGGGGCAGGACCGTGGAAACGGCCCTGCCCCGGCTGTCGCGGTGCGGTCAGGTCACGGGCGCGGAAGTGCCGCCTCGATCAGCGCGTTCTGCTCGACCTCGTGGGTCTTGGCCGAGCCGACCGCCGGGGCGGCCGCGGCCGGGCGGGAGATCCGCCGCAGCCGAACGTCGGTGAGGTGCTCCAGCAGGTTGAGCGCGACGAACGACCAGGCGCCCTGGTTGGCCGGCTCCTCCTGCACCCAGGCGAAGTCCTCCGCGTTCGGGAACTGCGCCAGGGCGGCCCGGATCTCCTCCACCGGCAGCGGGTACAGCTGCTCGAGCCGGAGGATCGCGGTGTCGGTGACGCCGCGCTCCTGCCGGGCCTGGAACAGGTCGTAGTAGACCTTGCCGGAGCAGAGCAGCACCCGCTTCACCGCCTCCGGCGCCGGGGCGGCGGTGTCGCGCAGCACCGGCTGGAAGGTGCCGGTGGTGAAGTCCTCCACCGACGAGACGCAGAGCTTGTGCCGCAGCAGCGACTTCGGCGTGAACACCACCAACGGCTTGCGCTTGGGCGACAGGGCCTGGCGGCGCAGCAGGTGGAAGTAGTTCGCCGGGGTGGTCGGGATGGACACCCGCATGTTGTCCTCGGCGCACATCTGCAGGAACCGCTCCGGCCGGCCGGAGGTGTGGTCCGGGCCCTGACCCTCGTGGCCGTGCGGCAGCAGCAGGGTGATGGCGGAGCGCTGGCCCCACTTCACCTCACCGGACGAGATGAACTCGTCGATCACCGACTGGGCGCCGTTGACGAAGTCGCCGAACTGGGCCTCCCAGGCGACGAGGGCGTTGATGTTCTCCACCGAGTAGCCGTACTCGAAGCCCATCGCCGCGTACTCGCTGAGCAGCGAGTCGTGCACGAAGAACCGGGAGCGGTCGCCGTCGCCGGTGAGCGACTTCAACGGCAGGTAGTCGTCGCCGGTGCGGGAGTCGACCACCGAGGCGTGCCGCTGGACGAACGTGCCGCGACGCGAGTCCTGCCCGGCGAGCCGGACGGTGACCCCGTCGTGCAGCAGCGCCCCGAGCGCGATGATCTCGCCGAAGCCCCAGTCGATGTTGCCCTCGACGGACATCTTGGCCCGCCGGTCCAGCAGTTGCTGGATCCGCTTGTGCGGGGTGAAGCCCTCCGGCAGGTTGATGTGCGCCTCGCCGATGGCCTTGACCACCGACGCGTCGGTGGCGGTGTCGACCTGCGGCTCCGGCTCCTCCTCACGGCGCGGCCGGTTGAGCTGGCGCGGTGCCGAGGCGGCGTCCCGGGTGGCCTTGAAGACCTTCTCCAGCTGCGCCTGGTAGTCGCGCAGCAGCTCCTCCGCGTCCTCCACGGTGATGTCGCCGCGACCGATCAGCTCCTCGGTGTAGAGCTTGCGAACCGAGCGCTTCGAATCAATGATCTTGTACATCTGGGGGTTGGACATCGACGGGTCGTCGCCCTCGTTGTGCCCGCGCCGGCGGTAGCAGACCATGTCGATCACGACGTCCTTGTTGAACGTCTGCCGGTACTCGAACGCCAGCCGGGCCACCCGGACCACGGCCTCCGGGTCGTCGCCGTTGACGTGGAAGATCGGCGCCTGGATCATCCGGGCCACGTCGGTGCTGTAGAGGCTGGACCGGCTGTACTCCGGGGCGGTGGTGAAGCCGACCTGGTTGTTGACCACCACGTGCACGGTGCCGCCGGTGCGGTAGCCGCGCAGCTGCGACAGGTTCAGCGTCTCGGCCACCACGCCCTGCCCGGCGAAGGCGGCGTCACCGTGCACCGCCAGCGGCAGCACGGTGTAGCCCTCCAACTTGAGGTCTATCCGGTCCTGCTTGGCCCGGACGATGCCCTCCAGCACCGGGTCGACGGCCTCCAGGTGCGACGGGTTGGCCACCACCGACACCTTGACCGCGTGCTCGCCGTCGGGGGTGGTGAACTTGCCGTTCTGACCCAGGTGGTACTTCACGTCGCCGGAGCCCTGCGTCGAGCGCGGGTCCAGGTGGCCCTCGAACTCGGAGAAGATCTTCTCGTACGGCTTGCCGACGATGTTGGCCAGCACGTTGAGCCGACCCCGGTGGGCCATGCCGATGACGACCTCGTCCAGCCCGCTCTCGGCGGACGACTCCAGCACCTCACCGAGCAGCGGGATCAGCGACTCGCCGCCCTCCAGCGAGAAGCGCTTCTGGCCGACGTACTTCGTCTGCAGGAAGGTCTCGAACGCCTCGGCGGCGTTGAGCCGGTTGAGCACGTGCTTCTGCTCGTCGGCGGACGGCTTCTCGTACTTGCGCTCGATCCGTTCCTGGACCCAGCGGCGCTCCTCCGGGTCCTGGATGTGCATGTACTCGATGCCGACCCGGCGGCAGTACGAGTCGCGCAGCACGCCGAGGATCTCGCGCAGCTTCATCCGCTGCCGACCGGCGAAGCCGTTGACCGGGAACTCGCGGTCCAGGTCCCACAGGGTGAGCCCGTGCTGGAGGACGTCCAGGTCGGGGTGCTTGCGGATCTTGAATTCCAGCGGGTCGGTGTCGGCCATCAGGTGACCGCGCACCCGGTACGCGTGGATCAGCTCGTGCACCCGGGCGGTTTTGTTGATCTGCCCCTCGGAGTTGACCGCCACGTCGCGCATCCACCGCACCGGCTCGTACGGGATGCGCAGCGAGGTGAAGATCTCGTCGTAGAAGTCGTGCTCGCCCAGGATCAGCTCGTGCATCACCTTGAGGAACTCGCCGGACTGCGCGCCCTGGATGATCCGGTGGTCGTACGTGCTGGTCAGCGTGATGATCTTGCTGACCGCCAGCTCGGCCAGGGTGGCCTCGGACATCCCCTGGTAGGGGGCCGGGTACTCCATCGCGCCGACACCGATGATCGCGCTCTGCCCCTGCATGAGCCGCGGCATCGAGTGCACGGTGCCGATGCCGCCCGGGTTGGTCAGCGAGATCGTGGTGCCGGAGTAGTCCTCCATGGTCAGCTCGTTGCGCCGGGCCCGGCGGACCACGTCCTCGTACGCCTGCCAGAACTGCCGGAAGTCCATCTGCTCGCAGCCCTTGATGGAGGGGACCACCAGGTTGCGGCTGCCGTCCGGCTTGGCCAGGTCGATCGCGATGCCGAGGTTGACGTGTGCCGGGCGGACCACCGCCGGCTTGCCGTTGGCCTCGGCGAAGGAGTTGTTCATCTCGGGGTGCTGGACCAGCGCGCGCACCATCGCGTAGCCGACCAGGTGGGTGAAGCTGACCTTGCCACCCCGCCCTCGGGCGAGGTGGTTGTTGATCACGATGCGGTTGTCCACGAGCAGCTTGGCCGGGACCGCGCGCACGCTGGTCGCGGTG
This sequence comes from Micromonospora sp. C97, assembly GCF_018070385.1. Lineage (NCBI taxonomy): Bacteria > Bacillati > Actinomycetota > Actinomycetes > Micromonosporales > Micromonosporaceae > Micromonospora > Micromonospora sp. C97. Next base: position 17,502 of record NZ_JAGPXU010000031.1, on the reverse strand, counting down.
GGCACGCTCAGCGAGGCGTCCATGTTCTGGACGATCTTCGCGGCGACGCCCCGCAACGGGGTGGTCTGCGGGCCGTCGGCGCTCGGCTCGGTGGCCTTGGCGGCCGGCTTGGCCGGGGCCGCCTTCTCCGGCGCTGCCTTCGCCGGGGCGGCCTTGGGCGTGGCCGGAGCGGCGGACTTGGTCGGCGCCGGCTGGGCGGCGGCCGGCTTGCTCGGGGCGGCCGGCTTGCTCGCGGTCGCCGGCTTGGCCGGGGCGCTCGGCTGGGCGACGCTGACGGCGGCCTCGGGCTGGCCGTCCGGCTCGGGGGCGGCGGCCGGCTTGTCCGACGATTCGGCACCGCCCGGGGTGCCCGCCCCTGGTGCCGGCCGGTAGTCGGCGAAGAAGTCGTGCCAGGCCGAATCGACGCTCGATGGGTCGGCGAGGTAACGCTGGTACATCTCCTCGACGATCCACTCATTCGGGCCGAAACCCGCCAGTGGGTTCTCCTGCGAAGTCTGCTGGGTCGACACGGCCGGTAATCGCCTCTTTCACGCGGGTTTGTGTGGCACGCGGTGTGTCCTGTCGCGCCCGATTAGGAGCACGGACTGGACGGCTCCCAGGCTACGCCGTACCGATCCCGCAGGCATTTCCGCCTCGGTCCCGTGGCCGGTTTCACAGAAGATGCCAGAAGTTCGGCAACCGCTGCGCGTCCGGTGGAGAGCTGGTAGCGCGTCAGTTCCACGATGTCCCGGGCCCGCCGATGGCGGTGACGACCCCGGAGCGGCCAGCTTGTCACGGCCACCCCGGGGTCGGGTGCGCTGTCAGGCGATGTCGCGCCGCCGGGTGAGCAGGACGCCGACAACCCCACTGACCAGCGCATAGCCGATCAGCACCAGGGCGCCGACCCACCAGGACGGGGTGAACTCAGAGGTGCCCTCCGTGATCATGACCTGGGATGCCACCGCCGGCCAGATCACCTGCCACTTGAGCACCGCCTCGCTGTCGAGCAGGTTCGACAGGAGCAGGAACAGCAGACCCACCACCTGGGTGCCGATCAGATAGAGCACCGCCGCCGTGATCACCGCTCCGAGCTGGTTGGTGATCAGCGTGCCGATGCCCACCCCGAGGATCGTCCAGATCGCGTAGGCGAGCAGGTTGAACAGCAGTGCCCGCTGCACGGGCCACTCACCGAGCTGGGTGCCGTAGTCGTTCGCGGACAGGAAGATCGCGCCCGCGGCCAGGTCGATCAGCGTGGTCGCCAGCCAGAACATGAAGCCGAGCAGGCTCGCGGCGACGAGCTTGCTGACGATGACCGACGTTCGCCGCGGGGTCGTCAGGAACGTGGTGGTCGCGGTCTGGTGGAAGAACTCGTTGGTGACCATCAGGATGCCGATGAGCATCACGAACATCAGCCCGAGGTACTGGCCCGAGGTGTAGAGGTTCGCCGCCTGCGCCGGCGCGGTCGCCTGCTCGGCGCTGACGCCGATCTCGTCGGCGTCGCCGCCGAGCGCCGTGACGGCCAGCCACGCGTTGACCGCGAACGCCAGCGCGATCGAGAGGAACGCGCCGAGAGCCAACCACCACCAGGTGCTGGTGGTGCGGATCTTGAGTAGCTCGGATCGGACCAGGTTCATCGGATGCCCGCCTTTCCGGCCGTCAGCTCCAGGAAGACCCGTTCCAGATCGGGCCGTTCGGTGGTCAGTTCGTGCAGCTCCACCCCGGCGGTGAGGGCGGCGCGACCGATCGTCGGGGCGTCCACCCCGGCGACCAGCAGCACGCCGTGCTCGTCGACGTCCACTGTCGCCGACTGCGCCTTCAGGGCGGCGGTCAGCGCCTCGGCCTGCGGGGTGCGGACCCGGACCCGGGCACCCTGGGCCATCGACCCGAGCACCTGGTCGACCGGGCCCTGCCGGACCAGCTGCCCGGCCGCGATGATCACCACGTCGTCGGCGAGCAGCTGCATCTCCGACAGCAGGTGACTGGAGACCAGCACCGTACGGCCCTCGTGGGCGAGGTTCTTGAGGAATCCGCGCATCCACCGGATGCCCTCCGGGTCGAGCCCGTTGGCCGGTTCGTCGAGGATCAGCACCCGAGGGTCACCGAGCATCGCGGCGGCGATACCGAGCCGCTGCTTCATGCCCAGCGAGTAACCCTTGAACTTGCGCTTCGCCGCCGGGCTCAGCCCGACCAGGGCCAGCGCCTCGTCGGCCCGCTGCTTGGGCAGCCCGGCCGCCGCGCAGATGACCCGCAGGTGGTTGATGCCGGTACGGCCCTTGTGCGCGCTGGACGCCTCCAGCACCGCGCCGACGTGCCGCAGCGGGTCGGTGAGGTCGGCGTACCGCTGACCGCTGATGGTGGTCGTGCCGGCGGTCGGCGTGACCAGGTTCAGCAGCATGCGCAGCGTGGTGGTCTTGCCGGCGCCGTTCGGGCCGAGGAAGCCGGTCACCCGTCCCGGTGCCACGGTGAAGGACAGGTTGTTCACCGCCCGGACGTTCTTGTACTGCTTTGTCAGACCGGACACCACGATCTGACCGTCGCTGGTGGGGCTTCGCTGCCCGTCAGTCATCGTTCTCCTCCCGTGTGTGGCGTCGAGGTACGCCGTGGCACAGCGTGACGGCCCAATGCAACAAGGTCAATCAGGCGCGGTCCGTATGTCCTGATCCGTCGCAGGGCGGAGGCGACTCCTCCCTGCGGACTACGGTCGGGTTCAGCGGGCGATCCAGGTTGCCCGCGCCGCGCCGAGCAGCGCGCCGTCCGGCCCGTACAGGCTGGTGTGCACGAGCGCCTTGCGGCCGTCGACGCGCAGCAACGCCCCGGTCACCACGCACTCGTCGTCCGGCCGCGGCAGCGCCGCGACCACTGCGGCGATGCGGCCCAGCAGGTACGGGCGGCCCGGCGCGAGCACCGCCCAACCGCCGGGGCAGTCCAACGCCGCCCAGACCGTGGCCGCACTGACCTGCGCGGGCGCGCGGAACGGCGCGGCGGTCCGCCCGTCCGGCAGCCGGCCGGGGAAGATCCGCAGCCCGTCGACCCGTTGCGGTCCGCACACGTAGCAGCTGGGGAACGGATGCTCGACCAGGCCGGGGTAGCGGGTCGCGGCGGCCACCGCCGTCTCCAGGTCGACCGGGGGTACGACGGCATCGACCACCCCGGCCGCGCGCACCTCGGCCACGAGTTCACCGGTCGGGCCCCGGACCTCGCCGCCGATCAGGGTCAGCTCGGTCTCCAGCGGTGGTGGCCGGCGCAGCGTCACCTCGACCGGCCCGCTGCCGCCCGCCGCGGCGGCGAAGGTCCCCGCGCTCCAGCCGCCGTTGCCGGAACCGGCCGGCCCGTTGTATCGGGACTCGATGCGCATCGTCGACCTCCGATGGTGCGTGTCGGCGCCGTCGCCAGTCTGCCCCGGGCAGCCTCGCACGGTCCCCGCCGGGCGTCGCCAGCGGTCTCGCCGGCCGGCGTTCACCCGATCGACACCAGTGGTCCCCGTGGATGGCAACCCGGGCACCTACACAGATCCCATGGCCGTTCTGCATGCCGCTGGCGCACCCTTGACGACCAGCGGATACACCCTGCTGATCGCCGACGACCCCATCCAGGTCGCGGCCGCGCAACGCCTGCGCCACGAGGTGTTCGCCACCGAGTTGGGCGCCACCCTCCTTCCCGGCGAGGCCGGGCTGGACGTGGACCCCTTCGACGCGTACTGCGACCATCTGATCGTCCGCGAGGACAGCACCGGCGAGGTGGTCGGCACGTACCGGCTGCTGCCACCGGGACGCACCGCTCGGCGGTACGCCGAGAACGAGTTCGACCTCACCGCGCTCGACCCGCTCCGTGACGACCTGGTCGAGACGGGCCGGTCCTGTGTGCACCCGGACCATCGCTCCGGGGCGGTGATCAACCTGATGTGGGCTGGCCTCACCCGCTACCTGCACCTGCGTGGCTCGCGCTGGCTCGGCGGCTGTGCGTCGGTGCCGGTGGCCGACGGCGGGCGGACGGTCGCCGAGGTGTGGGCCCAGGCCCAGGCCCGGCACCTGTCGCCCCCGCCGCTGCGGGTCCGCCCGTTGCGGCCCTGGTTCGCCGAGGCCGCCTCCGCGCCCGGCCCGCTCCCCGCCGCCACCGGCCCGCTCCCCGCCGCCACCGGCCCGCTCCCCGCTGCCAGGGCCGGGCGCGTCACCATTCCGCCACTGCTGCGGGGTTATCTCCGGCTGGGTGCGTGGATCTGCGGCGAGCCGTCGTACGACAGCGACTTCGGCTGCGCGGACTTCTACGTCCTCTTCTCCCTGGACCGGATGAACCCGCGCTACCTGCGGCACTTCCTGGGTGGGGAGCAGCGGTGACCGGCGTACCGCGCGACCTGTGGCGGCCCTTTTCGGGCTGCGACGACGACTGCCTGCCGGTGGCCGGCGAGGTGCCCACCGTGCCGGTGGCCCGCCGGGTGCTCCGGCTGGTCGCCGCGTCCGGCATGCTGCTGGCCGGGATCCCGGTGGCGCTGCTGTCGCCAGTGCTTCCCACCCGGGAGCGGCAGACGCTGATCAGCGGCTGGGCGCGGGCCACCGTGCGCGCGTTCGGTGTCCGCCTCGTGGTGAAGGGGCGGCTGCCCCGGCGGCGTGCGCTGCTGGTCGCCAACCACGTCTCCTGGCTGGACATCCTCGCGGTGCTGGCGGTCGCGCCCACCCGGATGGTCGCGAAGCGGGAGGTCCGCTCCTGGCCGGTGCTCGGGCTGCTGGCCGCGGCGGCGGGCACCGTCTTCGTGGACCGGTCCCGGCCGCTGGCGTTGCCGACCACCGTCGGCCGGGTCGCCGACGCGCTGCGCGCCGGGCGGTCGGTGACGGTTTTTCCGGAGGGTACGACGTGGTGCGCCGGAAGCACCGCGACCGACTGTCGTCCCGGCGGTGGCTTCCGGCCCGCGACGTTCCAGGCGGCCATCGACACCGGCAGTCCGGTGGTGCCGCTGCGGCTCAGCTACCGCTGTGCGGCCACCGGGTCGACCACCACGGTCGCCGCCTTCCTCGGCGCGGACACCCTGCTGCGCTCGGTGGCCCGGGTGGTCACGGCGCGGGAGCTGGTGGTCTCGGTGACGATCGCCGGAGCGCTGCACCCGGCCCGTGGCGCCGACCGGCGGTGGCTGGCCCGGGCCGCCGAGTCGGCCGTACACCTGTTGCCAGCGGCGGGTGCCCCGACGCCGGCCCGGCTGCGGGCGGTCCCCACGGCGAGCCCGACTGTTCCGGTCCCGACGCACACCCCCGATCGGGAGCTGGACCTGGCGGCCTGAGGGAGAGCCGCCCGCGCCCCGCGCGCCAAGACCGCGCGCCCCGCGCCAAGATCGCGCTCGATCCAGGAAAGAGTGGCCTCGGTCGTGCGGGAAGCCACTGGATCCAGGATCGAGGGCGATCTTGAGGTGCGGAGGTGCGCGACACTCGCGACTGTCTTGTGATATCGCGATGTATCGCGTTACATTCTTCTCCTGTTCGGCGTGCGTCCGCGCGTCGGCGAGAGGGGGACGCCATGGCCGGATGGACGATCGAGAGCCCGCAGCGGCTCACCGTGGACGATCCCGTCGTCAGGCTGGACGTGCGACTGATCAGTGGGCGGGTCAACGTGGTCGCCACCGACGGGCCGACCCGGATCGACGTGACCCAGGTCGGCCGTCGGCCGGTCCTGATCGACCACGTCGACGGCCGGCTCAGCATCCGCCAGGAGCGCGGTCGGGGCTGGTCGGACGTCCTGCGGTGGTTCCGGATGATCCACCGCTATCCCCGGGTGGACGTCTCCATCGCCGTGCCCGCCGACGTCCTCGCCGATCTGGGCCTGGTCGCGGGCTCACTCGTCGCCTCCGGCCTGCGCCGGCAGACCACCGTCGACGTCGTCGCCGGCCAGATCACCCTGATGGGGCTCCGCGGCAGCACCTCCGCGAAGATCACCTCCGGGCCGGTGGAAGCGCTCGGCGTCCGGGGCGACCTCACCCTGGAGACGGTTTCCGGAGAGGTGATCCTCGCCGACAGCGCCGCCGACCGGGTGCGGGCGCAGACCGTCTCCGGCGCGATCACCTGCGATCTGGACAACCCTCGGCGCAGCGAGATCCGGCTGACCACCATCTCGGGCAGCATCACCGTCCGGGTCCGCGAGGACAGCGACCTCGCCGTCCGGCTGAACACCGCTTCCGGCCGCATCACCAGCGGCTTTCCGCAGCTGAGCACCTCGACCTTCCCACTTCCCAGCAGCGAGGGGGTGCTCGGCGCCGGCGACGGTAAGCTCTGGGCTTCCGCGACCTCGGGGAGCATCGCCCTGCTCCCCCGAGCGGTCGACGACGACGGGGAGGAGCTGCCGTGACCGCCGTGTTCAGCCACGGTCGGCTCCGGCTCTACCTGCTCAAGCTGCTCGACGACGGCCCGAAGCACGGCTACGAGCTGATCCGACTGTTGGAGGACCGGTTCCTCGGGCTGTACGCCCCCAGCGCCGGCACCATCTACCCCCGGCTGCAACGGCTGGAGGCCGAAGGGCTGGTCAGCCACACCGCGGCCGGTGGCCGCAAGACGTACGAGATCACCGACGCCGGGCGTGCCGAGCTGCGCCAGCGGGCCGGCGAGCTGACCGCGCTGGAGACGGACATCGCCGCCTCCGTGGCGGACCTCTCCAGCCTGGCCGGCGAGATCCGCAGCGAGGTACGCGGATCGGTGCGCGACCTCAAACGGGAGCTGAGCGAGGCCACCCGGCAGACCCGGCGAGCCCGGTGGGAGGCGCCCCCGCCGCCGCCCCGCCCGACGTCGACCACCGGCCCGCAGGCCGAGCTGTTCGACGAACTCGACCAGCGGTTGACCGCGTTCACCGCCGAGGTGGGCCGGCTGATGCGTGCCCGGCAGTTCAGCGACACCCAGCTGCGCACCGCGATCCGGCTGCTCGACGGCGCCCTCGACGGGCTGCGTCGCCTGCTGCGCTGACCGACGGCGACTCACAGCCTTTTTGCAGGAAGCGTCCAGCGCTGGCGCAGTGACGTCACCGATGATTGGCACATGCCCGCTACCCAGACCGAGGCGCGACTGCTTGTCGTCGAGGACGACCCCAACATCCTCGAACTGCTCTCCGCGAGCCTGCGGTTCGCGGGCTTCGACGTGGCCACCGCGACAAGCGGGAGCGCGGCGCTCAACGCCGCCAAGGACCACCGGCCCGACCTGGTGGTGCTCGACGTGATGCTCCCCGACCTGGATGGTTTCGAGGTCATCCGGATGCTCCGCGAGGGCGGCACGCGTACCCCGGTGGTGTTCCTGACCGCCCGGGACGCCACCGACGACAAGATCCGTGGGCTGACCCTGGGCGGGGACGACTACGTCACGAAGCCGTTCAGCCTGGAGGAGTTGACCGCCCGGATCCGCGCCGTGCTGCGCCGCACCACGACCGGCGAGCAGGCCCCGTCCCGGCTCACCTTCGCCGACCTGGAGTTGGACGAGGAGACCCACGAGGTGCACCGGGCAGGCCAGCGCGTGCAGCTCTCGCCGACCGAGTTCAAGCTGCTGCGGTACCTGATGCTCAACGCCAACCGGGTGCTGTCCAAGGCGCAGATCCTCGACCACGTCTGGAACTACGACTTCCGGGGCGACGACAACATCGTCGAGTCCTACATCTCGTACCTGCGGCGCAAGGTCGACACCACCCAGCCCCGGCTGATCCACACTCTCCGCGGTGTGGGGTACGTGCTGCGCAAGCCGGCGGCGTGAACGCGGTCCAGCAGGCGAAGGGTCGGGTACGCAGCGTCCCGCTGCGGGTGAAGCTGGTCACCTCGGTGCTCGCGCTGGTCGCCGTCGCGCTGCTGGTGATCAGCTCGCTGACCGCCTACTTCCTGCGCAACTACCTGCAGGGGCAGGTCGACGGGCAGGTCAGGTCGACCGCCCAGGGCCTGGGTCAGCTGCTCCCGAAGCTGCGCAGCGGGCAGGTCAACGCCATGCTGCCCAGCGACTACGTGGTGTCGGTGGCTGACGAGCAACAGGTCTACCCGGCGATCTACGACGACATCAGTCTCGACCCCGCGCAGCTGCCCACATTCCCCACCAGCCGGGACGGCTTCGAGGACCTGGAGGGGGAGCCGCGGACCGTCGTGTCCCATGACGGCTTCACCAGATGGCGGGTCTACTACGCGGCCCAGCCGGACGGCTCGGTGCTCGCCGTGGGTCAGCCGCTCACCGAGGTGGACCGGGCGGTGAAGCAGCTCGTCTGGATAGACCTACTGGTCGGCGGTGCGGTGTTGATCATGTTGGCCTCGGTCGGTGCGGCGATCGTCCGGACCAGCCTCAAACCGTTGGTGGAGATCGAACGCACCGCCGCCGCGATCGCCGGCGGTGACCTGTCCCGCCGGGTGCCCGACCCGGAGGAGGGGCAGGAGTATCCGACCTCTGAGCTGGGCCGGCTCTCCCGCGCGCTGAACGCGATGCTCACCCAGATCGAGGTGGCGTTCACCGCCCGAGCCGCCTCGGAAACCTCGGCCCGTTGGGCGGAGAGCGCCGCCCGCGACGCCGCCGCCGCCGCTCAGGCGTCCGAAGCGCGGGCCATCCGCTCCGAGGAGCGGATGCGGCAGTTCGTCGCCGACGCCTCCCACGAGTTGCGTACCCCGCTCACCACCATTCGTGGCTTCGCCGAGCTGTACCGGCAGGGTGCGGCCCGCGCGCCGGAGCAGACCGCCGGTCTGCTGCGCCGGATCGAGGACGAGGCGGCCCGGATGGGGCTGCTGGTGGAGGACCTGCTGCTGCTCGCCCGGTTGGACCGGGAACGGCCCCTCGCGCTGACCCCGGTGGAGCTGCCGGTGCTCGCCTCTGACGCCGTGCAGGCCGCGCGGGCGATGGCACCGGACCGGCGGATCGAGCTGGAGATCGAGCCCGAATCGGGCCCGCTGGTCGTCTCCGCCGACGACGCGCGGTTGCGGCAGGTGATCGGCAACCTGGTCACCAACGCGCTGACCCACACCCCGCCGGAGGCCGAGATCCGGGTACGGCTGCGCGCCGAGCCGGGCGGCTTCGCCGTCGTGGAGGTGGCCGACACCGGCCCCGGTCTCTCGCCTGAGCAGGCGGAACGGGTCTTCGAGCGGTTCTACCGGGCCGACGCGGCCCGTACCCGGCGGGCCGACGGCAACACCGGCACTGGTCTCGGCCTGGCCATCGTGGCCGCCCTGGTCGCCGCCCACCACGGCTCGGTCGAGGTGACCGAGACACCCGGCGGTGGGGCCACCTTCCGGGTCCGCCTGCCGTTGCTGCCACAGGTCGACGACGCGGCCGAGTGACTTTCAGCCAACTTCCAGGACGGTTCCAGCTTGATTGCAGTGCTGGGGGAGAAGGTAGTGCCATGACCGAGTTCGAGTCCGACCCGCAGCGCCGGCCGGCCCCCACCGACGCCGAGCCGTCGCACCCCACCGCCGAGCTGCCGCGCGACGAGCGCGTGCAGTCCGACTCCCCGACCACCCCCATGCAGGCCGTGTCGACCGACGGTGACCCGACGGTCGTCTCGACCGCCGCCGACCCGGAGACCACGGCCGCCACCCCGGCCGCCGCGCCCGCCGGTGCCCCGGCCGCCGCCCCGTCGACCGGCTACGAGCGCCCGGCCGCCACCCCGTCCGCGCCGCCGTACCCGGTCTCCGGTCACCCGGCGCCCGGCCAGCCCGGCTACCCACAGCCGGCCGCCGGTCACTACCCCGGTGCCCCCTGGTACGCGGGTCAGCAGTCCGGCTGGGCCGGCGGGGGCCAGCCGGGCATGGCGTACGGCCAGCACCAGCAGCACCCTCAGCACCAGCAGCACCCGGGTCTGCACGCTCAGCACCCGGGCCAGCCGGTCCCGCCGTGGGGCCCGCAGGTCGCGCCGCCCGGCAGCGGTCCCCGACCGGGGCGAATCGCCAAGTTCGCCGGTGCCGGCGTCGCGGTGTTCGCGCTGATGCTCGGTTCCGGCGTGGCCGGTGGGGCGCTCGCGCTCGCCCTCGACGGCGACAGCGGCGGCATCACCCGCACCTACTCCGCGGCCCCCGTGATCAATGGCGCGGACCTGCCGAAGATCGCCGCGTCGGTGCAGGACAGTGTCGTCTCGATCACCACCGACAGCGGTGAGGGCTCCGGAGTGGTGCTCAGCGCCGACGGGTACGTGCTGACCAACAACCACGTTGTCGCGTCCGCCGCCGGTGACGCCGTGCGGGTGGTCTTCGCCGACGGCAAGACCGCCGATGCGAAGATCATCGGCACCGACCCGAAGACCGACCTGGCCGTGGTGAAGGCCAGCGGGGTGAGCGACCTCAAGCCGGCGAAGTTCGGTGACAGCGACGCCATGCAGGTCGGCGACCAGGTGCTCGCCCTGGGCAGTCCGCTCGGCCTGCAGGGTTCGGTGACCTCGGGCATCCTCAGCGCCCGCGACCGCACCATCCGCGCCGGTGAGGGCCAGCCGCAGGACCCGCGCCAGCAGCAGAGCCAGACCGTCAGCTCGATCTCCGGCCTGCTCCAGACCGACGCGCCGATCAACCCCGGCAACTCCGGCGGCGCGCTGGTCAACACCCGGGGTGAGGTGATCGGCGTCAACACCGCCATCGCGACCTCCGGGCAGAGCACCGGCAACATCGGCGTCGGGTTCGCCATCCCCAGCAACAAGGCCAAGGACGTCGCCGGCAAGCTCCAGCGTGGCGAGAAGGTCAGCCACCCGTCGCTCGGGGTCGGCGTCAACCAGGCCGAGGGCGGCGGCGCGCTCGTCGCGTCGGTCACCCCGGGCAGCCCGGCGGAGAAGGCCGGCCTCCAGCGCGGCGACGTCGTCACCCGGTTCGGCGACAAGCCGGTCAACGACTCGGACGACCTGGTCGGCGCGGTGCAGGCCGGCAAGGTCGGCGACCGGGTCGAGGTGCAGTTCAAGCGCAACGGCGCCGAGAAGTCGGTGACCGTCACGCTCGCCGAGACGTCCTGACCACCACCTGAACCTGCTTCCTCCCTCCGGCGGCGGGTGGCGGGGCCGAGGGGGTCGGCTCCGTCACCCGCCGCTTCTTCCGCCGGACGGCGGTTCACCCGGATCGGGTGAACCGCCGTCACCCGTCTGCCCGGCAGATTCGGTTGGCGAGTTTCGGCGACCGGAACCGGGGGTGGGTGCCATGACCGACGTGGTGGGTGTGCGTGACGACCAGCGGATCCAACGCGACGTCCTGGCCGAGCTGGCCTGGGACGCCCAGCTGCAACCGAACGAGATCGGGGTGACCGTCGACCAGGGCGTGGTGACCCTGACCGGATTCGTGGACGGTGCCGCTCGCGGTTGGGCCGCGACCCGCTGTGCGCAGCGGGTTCGCGGCGTACGGGCGGTGGCCGACCAGATGGAGGTGCGGCTGCCCGGCACCCCCGGACGTACCGACGCCGAGGTCGCCATCGCCGCCACCCGCGCCCTGGAGTGGGACAGTTTCGTGCCCGCCGAGCGGCTGGACGTGACAGTGGCCAACGGCTGGCTGATGCTGCGCGGCGAGGTCGAGTTCGGGTGGCAGCGGCGGGCCGCCGAGGCCGAGGTGCGTCGCCTCGACGGCATCCGGGGCATCACCAACCTGATCGAGGTACGACCCCCGGTGGCGCCGGCCGGCGAGCGGCTGCGGCAGGACGTCCAGCGGGCGTTGGCGCGCACCCTCGGCGGCGAGCGGGTGACCGTCGAGGTGGACGGCGACACGCTGGTCCTCGCCGGAGTGGTCCGGTCCTGGTGGGAACGCGACCAGGTGGAGCGGGTGGCGTGGTCCGCGCCCGGGGTGCGCTCGGTCCACGACCAGCTTCTGGTGGGCGGGTGATCGTCCGCCGTGTCCGGTTTACCGGGGACACCATGGGGGAACCCGCCGCCGACCGGCCCGACCGGCTTGACCGGCGGTGCCACCGCACCGGGGACCAACGGGAGGATTCGTGACCGTGAGCCACCCGCCTGCGGGCCGCCCCGAGGAGCGGTCACTGCGCATCGCGATGGTGGTTCCGCCGTGGTTGTCCGTACCTCCGCCCGGTTACGGCGGCCTTGAGCAGGTCGTCGCCGCCCTGGTGGACGCGCTCTGCCGGCAGGGGCACGCGGTGACCCTCTTCGGTGCCGGCGACGACCACGGCACGGCAGCCGACGGCTTCGTCTCCACCGTCGCCGAGGTCCAGTACGAGCGGCTCGGCGAGTCACTGCCGGAGCTGGCTCACCTGGCCCGGGTGAAACGGCTCATCAGCGCTGCCGACTTCGACGTGATCCACGACCACACCACCATCGGCCCGCTGGTCGCCGGCCGCCGGGCCGTGCCGACGGTCGCGACAGTGCACGGAAACCCCGTGGGGGAGTACGGCGACGTGCTGAGCGACGTCGACGCGGGGGTCGCCCTGGTGGCGATCTCACACGCCCAGCGCCGGCTGAACCCGAACCTGCAGTGGGCCGGGACGGTGCACAACGCGCTGGACATCCGCGGCTTTCCGCGTAAGCACACACCCGGCGCGGGGCCGGTGCTGTGGCTGGCCCGGTTCAGCCCGGACAAGGGCCCGGACACCGCCATCCAGGCGTGCCGGGCCGCCGGGTTGCCGCTGCTGCTGGCCGGCAAGTGCAACGAGCCGGCCGAGCGCCGCTACTACGAGCAGGTCGTCGCGCCGATGGTCGGCGACGATGTGACAGTCGTGCTCAACGCGGACCGCGCGACAACGCTGCGGATGCTGGTCGACGCCCGCTGCCTGATCATGCCGATTCAGTGGGACGAGCCGTTCGGCATGGTGATGCTGGAGGCGATGGCCACCGGCACACCGGTGGTCGCGCTCAACCGGGGTGCGGTGCCGGAGCTGGTCCGGCCGGGGCTGACCGGGCTCGTCGTCGAGCGGTCGGAGGATCTGCCCGCGGCGTTGCTCGCGGCGGAGCGACTCGACCCGGAGGACTGCGTGGCGCACGTCGCGCAGAACTTCTCGGTCGAGCGGATGGCGAGCGGCTACGCCGAGGTCTATCGGCGCTTCGCCCTCGGTCGGCACGACGTCCGCGCACCGCTCCGGGTGCCGGTGCGCTGACCCGGCCGGGCCGCCCGGTCAGGCCCCGGTCGCGCCCAGCTCGGCGATGGCCGCGTCGAGCCGACCCGCGTACGTCGGACTGATGCCGCCCTCACCGACGCGGACGGTGACCTTCGTGCGCAGCCGGGCCACCGGTGGGGCCAGCTCTTCTCGGCCCGAGCTGACCGCCGCGGTCAGGTTGCGCAGCTCGTTGCGCAGGTCGAGGGCCACGTCCTCGCGGATCTCCCCGGCGCTCAACCCGGCGGTGATCAACCCGTCGACCCGGTTGGCGACCTCGGCCAGGGTGCCCGGGTTCGAGGTGGGCGCACCGGTCGTCGGCTTCGCCGACGGTGGCGCGGTCGGCGGGGTCGGTGTGATCGGCGCGGACGACCCGGGGGCCGGTGGGTCGGCCGACGGGGTCGCCACCGGCGCGGCGGAGGGCTGCGCCCGGCGGGTCGGCTGCTGTTCGGGCAGCAGAGCCACCCCGGCCAGCGTCACCCCGACGGCCAGCACCAGCAACAACACCAGCCGCCGCCGGGACCAGCCGGCCCCGGTCTCCGGCTCGCCCGGGGCGGCGGAGGCCCCGCCGTCCGCTGCCCCGCCGTCCGTTGCCATCCCGGCCTTTGCCACGGCCGGCGTCGCCACGGCGGGAGACGGCGGTGGCGGGGGCTCGGTGGGCACCCGGATGGTCGCGGTCGGAGGCTCGGCCGGCAGCGCGTGGTCGCGGAGCGCGGTGGCGACCTGCCGGGCGGTCGGCCGATCGGCTGGGTTCCGGGCGAGACTGCGCAGACAGATCTGGGCCACTGTCGGGGGCAGGTCCGGCAGGTCGGCCAGCGTCGGCGCAGGACCGCTGGCCAGGGCGGAACTGAGCTGCTCCCAGGTGTCCGCCGGGTACGGAACCCGGCCGGTGAGCGCCTCGTGCAGCAGTACGCCCAGCGAGTAGACGTCGGTGGACGGCTGGGCCGGCGCGCCGTCGAGGCGTTCCGGGGCGACGTACGCGGGGGTGCCGAAGGTCTCGCCGTCCTCATCCTCGTCGGGTGCGCCGATCCGGGTGGCGATGCCGAAGTCGAGCACCTTGGCGCCCGTCCCGGTCATCATCACGTTGGCCGGGGTGATGTCCCGGTGCACGATGCCGAGGCGGTGCGCGGCGGCCAGCGCGTCCGCGACCTGCGCGCCCACCTGGACCGCCTCGGTCCACGGCAACGGCCCCTCGGTGAGCCGGAGCTTCAACTCCTCGCCGCTGAGCAGCTCCATCACCACGAACGAGGTGATCGAGCCGTCCGGGTCGACAGTCTCGCCGTAGTCGTGCACGGAGGTCAGGTGCGGGTGCACCAACTGGGCGGCGGCCCGCGCCTCGTCGCGCACCATGCCCCGGAACCGCGCGTCGGCGGCGAGTGACGGGGCGAGCACCTTGAGCGCCACCACCCGGTCCAGCACCTCGTCCCGGGCACGCCAGATGACCGACATGCCGCCGGCGCCGATCTGGTCCAGAAGTCGGTATCTGCGAGCCAGTAATCGGCCCGGATGCAGTGCTGCCTTCACAGATCGCACCTGCCTCAGGGGTGGGAGCGGTATCAGGTTGCGCGAATGTGTCCGGCCTGTCAACGCCGTCGCCGCCGGCCGTCGGCGGACGGTCCCTGCCGTGCGGTGACCGTCGGCTGACCACGCCCCACCGGGCCGGCGGCGGGCCCGTGCCAGGATGGGAGACATGGCGGGGGGACCGGTGGCGTTCGTGCTCGGCGGCGGGGGAGTGCTCGGCGCGGTCGAGGTCGGCATGTTGCGCGCGCTGTTCCGCGCCGGCATCCAACCCGACATGGTGCTCGGCACCTCGATCGGCGCGGTGAACGGTGCGCTGGTCGCCGCCGACCCGTCGGAGGCGGTGACCGACCGGCTGGTCCGGCTGTGGGCCTCGCCGGAGGCGAGCGAGGTGTACGGCGACTCGGTCGCCCGGCAACTGCGCCGCTTCGCCGCCCGGACCCACCTGCACTCACCCCGGCCGCTGCGCCGCCTGCTCGAAAGCGAGCTGGGGGTGGACACCACCTTCGCCGACCTGCGGGTGCCGTTCCGCTGCTGCGCCGCCCACATCGAGCGGGCCGCCGAGCACTGGTTCGACAGCGGTCCGGTGGTCCCGGCGGTGATGGCGTCGGCGTCGGTGCCGGGGCTGCTTCCGCCGATGCAGATCGACGGCGCGCACTACGTGGACGGCGGGATCGTCAACTCCATCCCGATCGGCGAGGCGGTGGCCGTCGGCGCCCGCCGGATCTACGTCCTCCAGGTGGGCCGGATCGAACGGGAGCTGACCCCGCCCCGCCGGCCGTGGGAGATCGCGCAGGTCGCGTTCGAGATCTCCCGCCGGCACCGGTTCTTCCGGGAGATGGCGGCGCTGCCCGAGGGGGTGGAGGTGCACGTCCTGCCGACCGGCGGGCTGAACCCACGCGACGACACGCCGTGGGCGTACCGGGACATGGCGGCGGTGGGACGGCGGATCAGCCGCGCGTACACCGCCTCCCGGCGCTACCTCGCCACCCACGCGGAGCGGTGATGCCGCTGCCTCCCCGGTGGCTGCGTCGGCTGTTGCTGGCCCCCGCCGTCGTGCTGCTCGCCTTTTTCGTGGTCACCACGCTGCCGGTCTGGGCGCTGCTCGCCGCGGCCGCGTCCCCGCTGGTCCCGGGCCGGTTGCGCCCGCTGCGGCTGCTCTGGATCGGCTGCTTCTACCTGGTCTGGGACGCTGCGGCGCTCCTCGCGCTCTTCGTGCTCTGGGCCGTCTCCGGCTTCGGCTGGCGCACCAGGTCGCCGGCCTTCCAGCGCGCCCACTACGTGCTGGCCGGCTGGTTCCTGCGGGTGCTGTTCTGGCAGGCACGTTGGACACTGCGGTTGAGCATCGACGTGGTGGGCACGGACCCGGACACCGCGCTGCCCGGCCGACCCGAGCTGGTGCTGTGTCGGCACGCCGGGCCGGGTGACTCGTTCATCCTGATCCACGGGTTGGTCAACTGGTTCCACCGGGAGCCACGCATCGTCCTCAAGGACAGCCTCCAGTGGGATCCGGCGGTCGACGTGCTGCTCAACCGGCTGCCCAACCGGTTCATCGCGCCGACCCCGGAGCGCGGCGAGGATACGGTCCGTCAGGTCGGGCACCTGGCCAGCGGCCTGGACGACAACGACGCGTTCGTGATCTTCCCCGAGGGCGGCAACTTCACCCCCAAGCGGCGGTTGCGCGCCATCGCCCGACTGCGCTCACTCGGCCTGGAACGGATGGCGCTGCGCGCCGAGCGGATGCGCCACGTGCTCGCCCCGCAGCCCGGCGGGATGCTCGCCGCGCTGGACGCCGCACCGGACGCCGGGGTCATCTTCGTCGCCCACACCGGACTGGACCGGATGCTCACCGTCGCCGACGTGTGGCGGGAACTGCCGATGGACAAGCGGATCGTGATGCGGTTCTGGTCGGTGCCGCCGGAGGAGGTTCCGACCGGGCGTCAGCAGCGCATCGACTGGCTCTTCGACTGGTGGGCGCAGATCGACTCCTGGATCGCCGCCAACCGGTGAGCGCGAGGAGTGCAGCGAAGCGGAGCCCCGCAGTCGCGAGGTAAAGCGGGCTCCGGTGAGCGCGAGGAGTGCAGCGAAGCGGAGCCCCGCAGTCGCGAGGTAAAGCCGGCTCCGGTGAGCGCGGCGATGCGCAGCGTAGCGGTCGCGAGCGATTGACGGGCTCAGCGGCGTATGGCCGCGTAGGGTGCGGGCGTGGACGAGATCTGCGTGGTGACAACTGTGGTTGACGCGCGTTCGGTCGCCGATGTGCTGGCCGCCGCCGCCGTCGCCGGCAGGCTCGCCGCCTGCGCCCAGGTGGGTGGTCAGGTGGACAGCACCTACTGGTGGCGGTCCGGAATGGAGACGAGCACCGAATGGTCGGTGCAGTTCAAGACCGCACCGGACCGGCTCGCCGCGTTGCTGGACCAGATCCGGGTCAGTCACCCGTACGAGGTGCCGGAGATCCTGGTGTCCAGGGTGGAGAGCGGCAACCCCGACTACGCCACCTGGGTGTACGAGCACACCCGTTCCTGAGTACGCGCACTCTGGGGCGTACCCGGTGGGCTGTCGATGATGACCGGGTGGACGACACCCGTTACCCCTGCCCCGCCTGCGGTGCGCCGGCCGATCTGAGTGCCGGTTGCTCCGGCTGCCGGCGCGCGCCCGACCCGATCGCCGCCGAGGTGGTCCGGCTGAGCCGGGAGGTCGCCGAGCTGGAGCCGCAGGTGGAGCGGGCCCGCCGCGCGTACACCGAGCTGGCCGGACGCCTGACGGCCGTGTCGCGGCGGCGGGCCGAACTGGCGGCGGTCGTCCGTGCCGGGTTGGCTGCCTCGGTCGTGGCGCGCCCGCCGTCGCTCGTCGGGCCGGCGCCGGCCATCGGCCCGGGCCCTGGCGTCGCGGCGGATTCGCGGCCGGGTGCGGCGGAGACCTCGACGCGGACGGTCCAGGGTCTGCTCTTCGTCCTCGGTGGACTCCTGCTGGGCACCGCGGCGGTGGTGTTCACGGCTGTCGCCTGGGCGGCGGTGGGGGT
>NZ_JAGPXU010000030.1:0-86226 GCF_018070385.1 Micromonospora sp. C97 | reverse complement strand
GCCCGGCTCCGGGCGGTCAGGCTTGATCCCTGCGCCGGGCGCGGCGGGCCCCCGCCCCCGGTCGTGGTTCGGGCTCGCGCGGGGGGTGCCGCCTACCGTCGGTGGTGGGCTTGATCTTGGTGGTTCTCGGTCGACGTGGGGTCTTGGGTTGGCGGTGGGGTTACCAGCCTCGGGCTTTCCACTGGGGGAGGGCGGGGCGTTCGGCGCCCAACGTGCTGTCCTTGCCGTGGCCCGGGTAGAACCAGGTGTCGTCCGGCAGCTTGTCGAACAGCTTCTGCTCGACGTCGCCGATCAGCGCCGCGAACCGCTCCGGGTCC
The DNA here is from genome assembly GCF_018070385.1 of Micromonospora sp. C97. Classification (NCBI taxonomy): domain Bacteria; kingdom Bacillati; phylum Actinomycetota; class Actinomycetes; order Micromonosporales; family Micromonosporaceae; genus Micromonospora; species Micromonospora sp. C97. Next base: position 85,909 of record NZ_JAGPXU010000030.1, on the reverse strand, counting down.
TTGTCGGTGTTGCCGACGCCACCAGGGAAGAGACTGTCGCCGGTGAACAGGTGCGGGGTGCCGGCCGGGTCGCGGTAGAGAAGCGCGATCGAACCCGGGGTGTGGCCCTTGACGTGGATGACCTCCAGCGCGCAGTCGCCGACCGCCACGGTGTCGCCGTCGGCCAGCCGCTCCGCCTCGATCGGCAGGCCCGCCGCGTCGTCGGCGTGCACCAGCGCCCGGGCGCCGGTCTTGGCGACGACCTCCTCCAGCGCCACCCAGTGATCCATGTGCTGGTGGGTCGTCACCACGGCGGTGAGCCCACCGTCGCCGATCAGGTCGAGCAGCCGGGGTGCCTCGTTGGCGGCGTCGATCAGCACCTGGTCACCGGTGGCCGTGCAGCGCAGCAGGTAGGCGTTGTTGTCCATCGGGCCCACCGACAGCTTGCTGATGGTCAGCCCGGCCAAGTCCCGAACCGCGGGTGCGCCGCCGTTCGTGACGTCTCCGTTGTATGTCATGACGTTTCTATATCCATTCCGGTGGAGTAGGCAGGGGACCGTCAGGGATGACGGAGAGCGGGGCGCCGTCGGCGCGGCCGATCAGCCAGGCGGCGAGGTCGGGGGCGGGACCGGCGACGACCGGGGCGCCGACCCGCTCCCCGATCACCACCTCGTGCTCGCTGCCGTCGAGACGGAGCACCATCGACGGGGGCGTCGGACCGGTGCCGTGATGGCTGGCCGCCTCGCGCAGCAGTCGGTGGGCGAACGCCTCCGACCAGTCCGTGGCCCGGTAGTCGGCGGCCAGATCGAGGTGGTGCACCTCGATCTCCCGGAGCCGACCCCAGACCAGCAGCGCGGCCGGCCACGGGCCCTTACGCGCCTGCACCGTCGCCGCCCACGCCTCGGTCGGCATCGCCGCGACCGCCTCGGCGAACAGGTCCGCGGTGCGGCGCAGGTCGTCCAGGTGCGCGGCCGGTGGTCGGCCCGAACCGGCTTCGATGTCCGCCGTGCGGGCCTCCAACGAGGCGTACATCGGCAGGGCCTCCCCGGTGCGGGCCGAGGTGAGCAGGTTGACGAAGCCGTCGGCGTTGCGCGCCACGTGCGCCAGCACGTGGCCGCGCGTCCAGCCCGGCAGCAGCGACGCGGCAGCCAGGTCCGCGGCGTCGAAAGACGCGGCGGTACGGAGTAGTCGGCTGGTGGCCGCGTCCACCTCGCCCATCAGCAGCAGCGGATCCGTGGTCACCCGTCGACAGTAGCGGTCCGCCGCCCGCGGCGTCGCCGGGGAAATCGCTTTCGGCGCGTCGGCGCACGACCTACCGTCAGCGGCAGACGCGGCACCGGGACATCGGACGGAGGTGGTTGATCATGCCGGACGTGGCACGCGTGTTCCGCCATCACCAGCTTCGACACCGATGAGGATGCTATGACGATCGATCTGACCGCCCTCGGCTGGGACGCCGAGCGAGCGGCGTACGCCGCGCGCCGCGGCGAGCACCAGCCGGGTCGGGTGGCCCGGGTGGACCGGGGGGTCTGCACGGTGCTGACCACCGTCGGCCCGGTCCGGGCCAGCCTGGGCGGGGCGGTGCTGACCGTCGCCGCGTGGGACCCGTCCGCGCTGCCCTGCGCCGGGGACTGGGTGCTGCTCACCCACTGGCCGGACCGCCGGGTCACCGTGGAGACGGTGCTGCCGCGGCGCGGCGCGCTGATCCGGCGTACCGCCGGCAAGGACGCCAGCGGCCAGGTGCTGGCCGCCAACCTCGACGCCGCCGCCGTGGTCGAGCCGGTGCACCCCGAGCCGGACGTGGGCCGGATCGAGCGACTGCTCTCCCTGGCCCACGAGTCCGGCGCCCGACCCCTGGTCGTACTGACCAAGGCGGACCTGGCGGCCGACCCGGGCGCGCTGGCCCGCCAGTTGGCCGCTGTCGCCCCCGGGGTGCCGGTGCTGCCGGTCAGCGCCGAACGTGGCCTCGGGCTGGACCCGCTGCGCGCCGAGGTGGCCCCCGGTCGCACGCTCGGCCTGCTCGGCCCGTCCGGTGCCGGCAAGTCGAGCCTGGTCAACGCCCTCGTCGGGGCGGTGATGATGCCCACCCAGGCGATCCGGCGGGTGGACGGCAAGGGTCGGCACACCACCACCTGGCGGGCTCTCGTACCCGTCCCCGGCGGCGGCGCGGTGATCGACACGCCCGGCGTGCGGGCGGTCGGTCTGCTGGACGGCGCGGCCGGGCTCGACCGGGCGTTCGCCGACATCGCCGGGCTGGCCGAGGGCTGCCGGTACGCCGACTGCGGCCACGACGGCGAGCCGGCCTGCGCGGTCCGGGAGGCGCTGCACACCGGCGAGCTCTCCACCCGTCGGTGGGACAGTTGGCGGCGGCTGCAGGGTGAGGTGGCCCACGAGAGTCGACGGCGGGAGGCGCGGGTGGCGGCGGAGCGGCGCGGCGGGTGGCGTTCGGCCCGACGTCGCGCGGCGCGTCCGCCGACGCCCGGGGGCTACTGACCGTGGTTCGCGGCCGACCGGCCGGGGCTCCCGGCCGGCTGCGGGCCGGGCGGCCGACCGGGCTGAGCTGGGGGAATGTGCGGGCGAGGGAAACTGTCGTACCTCGGGGCTAGAGTTGCCGAGGCGTGTTTTCCGCGCCCGCACGACCGCTCAAGAGCACCCAGAGCGGGACACATCCTTCGCTTCATCTTCTCCCGGGAGTACACGCACTGTGGCCGACCGACTGATCATCCGTGGCGCGCGCGAGCACAACCTGCGTGACGTCAGTCTCGACCTGCCCCGGGACGCACTCATCGTGTTCACCGGGCTGTCCGGGTCGGGCAAGTCGAGCCTGGCCTTCGATACGATCTTCGCCGAGGGGCAGCGCCGCTACGTCGAGTCGCTCTCCTCGTACGCCCGGCAGTTCCTCGGCCAGATGGACAAGCCGGACGTCGACTTCATCGAGGGCCTGAGCCCGGCCGTCTCGATCGACCAGAAGTCCACCTCGCGTAATCCGCGTTCGACGGTCGGCACCATCACCGAGGTCTACGACTACCTCCGCCTGCTCTACGCCCGCATCGGTGAGCCGCACTGCCCGGTCTGCGGCGAGCGCATCTCCCGGCAGAGCCCGCAGCAGATCGTCGACCGGGTCCTCGCCATGGCCGAGGGCACCAAGTTCATGGTGCTCGCCCCGGTGATCCGGGGCCGCAAGGGCGAATACGTCGACCTCTTCGCCGAGCTGCAGGCCAAGGGCTACGCCCGGGCCCGGGTCGACGGCGTGGTGCACCCGCTGACCGAGCCGCCGAAGCTCAAGAAGCAGGAGAAGCACACCATCGAGGTGGTGATCGACCGGCTCACCGTCAAGCCGAGCGCCAAGCAGCGGCTCACCGACTCGGTCGAGGCCGCGCTGGGGCTGTCCAGCGGTCTGGTCCTGCTCGACTTCGTCGACCTGCCGGAAGACGACCCGGACCGCGAGCGCCGCTACTCCGAGCACCTGGCCTGCCCCAACGACCACCCGCTGGCCATCGAGGATCTCGAGCCCCGGGTCTTCTCCTTCAACGCGCCGTACGGCGCCTGCCCGGAGTGCACCGGCCTGGGCACCAAGAAGGAGGTCGACCCGGAGCTGCTGGTCCCCGACCCGGAGCGCAGCCTGCGCGAGGGCGCCATCCAGCCCTGGTCCACCGGGCACAACCTGGAATACTTCCTGCGCCTGCTGGAGGCGCTCGGCGAGGCTCAGCACTTCGACATCGACACCCCGTGGCGGGCGTTGCCGGCGCGGGCCCAGAAGACGATCCTGCACGGCTCCGACGACCAGGTGCACGTGCGGTACCGCAACAAGTACGGCCGTGAGCGCTCCTACTACACCGGCTTCGAGGGCGTGGTGCAGTGGATCGAGCGCCGGCACTCCGACACCGAGTCCGAGTGGTCCCGCGACAAGTACGAGGGCTACATGCGCGACGTGCCGTGCGCGGCGTGCGGCGGTGCCCGACTCAAGCCCGAGGTGCTCGCGGTCACGTTGGCCGGCAAGAGCATCGCCGAGGTCTGCAACCTGTCCGTGGGGGAGTGCGCCGACCTGCTCGCCGGCATCGAGCTGACCGACCGGCAGAAGATGATCGCGGAGCGGGTCCTCAAGGAGATCAACGCCCGGTTGCGGTTCCTGCTCGACGTCGGCCTGGACTACCTCTCCCTGGACCGCCCGGCCGGCACGCTCTCCGGCGGTGAGGCACAGCGCATCCGGCTGGCCACCCAGATCGGCTCCGGTCTGGTGGGCGTGCTCTACGTGCTCGACGAGCCGTCGATCGGGCTGCACCAGCGCGACAACCACCGGCTGATCGAGACCCTGATCCGGTTGCGCGGGCTGGGCAACACGCTGATCGTGGTGGAGCACGACGAGGACACCATCCGCACCGCCGACTGGATCGTCGACATCGGGCCGGGCGCGGGTGAGCACGGCGGCAAGATCGTGCACAGCGGCTCGGTGCCGGCGCTGCTGAAGAACAAGGAGTCGATCACCGGGGCGTACCTGTCCGGTCGGCGGTCGATCCCGACGCCGACGGGCCGCCGCCCGCAGGATCCGGCCCGTGAGCTGGTGGTGCACGGCGCACGGGAGCACAACCTGCGCAACCTGACCGTCTCGTTCCCACTGGGCCAGCTGATCGCCGTCACCGGGGTCAGCGGCTCGGGCAAGTCGACGCTGGTCAACGACATCCTCTACGCGGTGCTGGCGAACCAGATCAACGGCGCCCGGCTGGTGCCCGGCCGGCACACCCGGGTCTCCGGTCTGGAGCACGTGGACAAGGTCGTCGGCGTGGACCAGTCACCGATCGGTCGGACGCCGCGTTCCAACCCGGCCACCTACACCGGCGTCTGGGACCACGTCCGCAAGCTCTTCGCCGAGACGACCGAGGCGAAGGTGCGCGGGTACGGCCCTGGGCGGTTCTCCTTCAACGTCAAGGGCGGTCGCTGCGAGGCGTGCTCGGGTGACGGCACCATCAAGATCGAGATGAACTTCCTCCCCGACGTGTACGTCCCCTGCGAGGTCTGCAAGGGCGCCCGGTACAACCGGGAGACCCTGGAGGTGCACTACAAGGGCAAGACCGTCTCGGACGTGCTGGAGATGCCGATCGAGGAGGCCGCCGAGTTCTTCTCCGCCATCCCGGCCATCCACCGGCACCTGAAGACGCTCGTCGACGTCGGCCTGGGCTACGTCCGCCTCGGTCAGCCCGCGCCGACCCTCTCCGGTGGTGAGGCGCAGCGGGTCAAGCTCGCCTCCGAGCTGCAGAAGCGCTCCACCGGGCGGACGGTCTACGTGCTCGACGAGCCGACCACCGGTCTGCACTTCGAGGACATCCGCAAGCTGCTGATGGTGCTGGAAGGGCTGGTCGACAAGGGCAACACGGTGATCACCATCGAGCACAACCTCGACGTGATCAAGACCGCCGACTGGCTGATCGACATGGGCCCCGAGGGCGGCCACCGGGGCGGCACCGTGCTCGCCACCGGCACCCCAGAGGAGGTCGCCGAGGTGGCGGAGAGCCACACCGGCCAGTTCCTGCGCCAGGTGCTCAAGCTCGACGGCGAGGCCAAGGGTGCGGCCGCCGCCACCACCCGGGCCGCCAAGGCCAACGGCGCCACCAAGGCACGGGCCAGCCGCAAGGTGCCGGCCGGCGCGCGCTGACCTCGCTGTGCGTGTTCGTCGGGCGGGGCGGGTCGGATGACGACCCGCCCCGCCCCATTTGCCGGGTCGGCCGGATGCCGCCATGAACCATCCGGCACAGTTGCGCGTGTGGAGAAGTGTGGCCGGCTTCCGACCGGCGCAGCGGGCCAGAGAGAGGCGAGGCATGAGTGACGATCAGGCGCTGACCGGTTCGGGTACCCAGACACGCCGTACCCTGCTCACCGGCGTCGGGGCGGTCGGCGCGGCCGTCGTCCTGGCTGCCTGCGGCAGCGACGACGGCGGCAGCGGCAGTGACGCACCCACCAGTGGGGGCCCCGCAGTGCCCAGCACCGGCGACGCCGGCGGCGGCGACCGGCAGAACGCCCAGTCGTTGGCCACCACCACCGACATCCCGGTCGGGGGTGGCAAGGTCCTCGCCGCCGAGGGCGTGGTCATCACCCAGCCCACGGCGGGTCAGTTCAAGGGATTCAGCCCGATCTGTACGCACCAGAACTGCCCGGTGACGAACGTCGACGGCGGCACCATCAACTGCACCTGCCACAACAGCAAGTTCTCGATCGAGGACGGCTCGGTGAAGGCCGGCCCGGCCACGAAGCCGCTGCCGCCGAAGAACATCAAGGTCACCGGCGACCAGATCTCGCTGGCCTGATCGCCGCCGGGCTGGTCTGGCGGCTGGGCTGGTCTGGCGGCTGGGCTGGTCTGATCGCCGGGCCGCGGGCTGGTCTGACGGCCGGACTGGCGTGACCGCCGGGCCGCCGAGCTGGTCTGGTGGTTGGGCCGGCGCCGCTTGATCGACTCGCGTTTCGGGAAGTCGGGGTGTCCGTGGCGTGCCGACACCCCGACCTCCGGGACGCCGAGTGGATCACGCGCCTGCCGGGGGCTGTCGGTGCCGCGGACTAGGCTTGCTGGCGTGGCTGACCCCTCTACCTACCGCCCCGCACCCGGCACCATCCCGGAGCTACCGGGGGTCTACCGCTTCCGCGACGGCACCGGCCGGGTGATCTACGTCGGCAAGGCGCGCAATCTGCGCAGCCGGCTCAACTCCTACTTCGGCGACGTCTGGAACCTGCACGAGCGCACCCGTCAGATGGTCACCACCGCCGAGTCGGTGGACTGGATCACCGTCGGCACCGAGGTCGAGGCACTCCAGCAGGAGTTCACCTGGATCAAGCAGTACGACCCGCGGTTCAACGTCCGCTACCGCGACGACAAGTCGTACCCCTATCTCGCCGTCACCCTCGACGAGGAGTACCCGCGGCTGCAGGTGATGCGCGGCGCCAAGCGCAAGGGCGTGCGTTACTTCGGCCCGTATTCGCACGCCTGGGCGATCCGGGAGACCCTCGACCTGCTGCTGCGGGTGTTCCCCGCCCGGACCTGCTCCGCCGGGGTCTTCAAGCGGGCCGGTCAGGTCGGTCGTCCCTGCCTGCTCGGCTACATCGGCAAGTGCTCGGCCCCGTGCGTCGGCACTGTCTCCGCCGACGAGCACCGGGCCATCGTCGACGGGTTCTGCGATTTCATGGCCGGGCGCACCGACACCATGGTCCGCAAGATCGAACGCGAGATGACCGAGGCGAGCGAGCAACTGGAGTTCGAGCGGGCCGCCCGGCTGCGCGACGACGTGGCAGCGCTGCGCCGGGCCATGGAGAAGCAGACAGTGGTGCTGGGCGACGGCACCGACGCGGACGTGGTCGCGTTCGCCGACGACCCGCTCGAGGCGGCCGTGCAGGTCTTCCACGTCCGCGACGGCCGGGTCCGCGGCCAGCGCGGCTGGGTGGTGGAGAAGACCGAGGACCTGACCACCGGAGACCTGGTGCACCACTTCTGCACCCAGGTGTACGGCGGCGAGCACGGCGAGGCCGACGTGCCCCGCGAGCTGCTCGTGCCCGAGCTGCCAGCGGACGCCGACGCACTTGCCGACTGGCTCTCCAGCCACCGGGGCAGTCGGGTGTCGCTACGGGTGCCGCAGCGTGGCGACAAGCGCTCCCTGATGGAGACGGTGGAACGCAACGCCAAGGACGCGCTGGCCCGGCACAAGCTGAAGCGCTCCGGTGACCTGACCACCCGGGGCAAGGCACTGGACGAGATCAGCGAGGCGCTGGGCATGAGCACGTCGCCGCTGCGCATCGAGTGTTTCGACATCTCCCAGATCCAGGGCACCGACGTGGTCGCCAGCATGGTGGTCTTCGAGGACGGGCTACCCCGCAAGAGCGAATACCGGCGGTTCATCGTCCGGGGCGCCACCGACGACCTCTCCGCGATGTCCGAGGTGCTTCGCCGCCGCTTCGCCCGCTACCTGGACGCCAGGGCCGAGACGGGCGAGGTGGGCGTGGAGTCGGCCGACGACCAGGCCGCCCCGCAGGATGCGGTCGAGCCGCAGGTCGGCGTCCTGATCGATCCGACGACCGGCCGGCCGCGCAAATTCGCGTACCCGCCGCAGCTGGTGGTCGTCGACGGCGGTGCCCCACAGGTCGCAGCCGCCGCGCAGGCCCTGGCCGACCTGGGCATCGACGACGTGGCGCTGTGCGGGCTGGCCAAGCGGCTGGAGGAGGTGTGGCTGCCGGACGACGAGTTCCCGGTCATCCTTCCGCGTACCTCGGAAGGGCTCTACCTGCTGCAACGGGTGCGTGACGAGGCCCACCGGTTCGCCATCACCTTCCACCGGCAACGCCGCTCGAAGCGGATGACCGAGTCGGCACTCGACCACGTGCCCGGCCTGGGGGAGGTCCGGCGCAAAGCGCTGTTGCGGCACTTCGGTTCGCTCAAGCGACTCTCGGCCGCAACTGTCGAAGAGATCACGGAGGTGCCGGGGGTCGGTCGGCGCACCGCCGAGGCGATCCTGGCCGCCCTCGACAAGGACACGAAGGCCGTCGACGGCGCGGAGGCGAAACCCAACGCCTGATCCTGTGATGCCGGGTGTCCCGGGTGCGAAGCAGGCGTGATCGACTCGGGTTTCATGAAGTCGCGGTGTCCCAGGCGCGCGGATGCCGCGTCTTCCTGAAACCCGAGTCGATCACGCCGCTGTGTCCGCTGTGTCCGGGTCGCCAGCCGTCGAGGCAGGCGTCGGGTCGGCGGTTTGTCGGGTTTGGGTGGGGGTGTCGGGTGGTCGGGGCCACCCCGCGCGTGGAATCGGGGGCCGGGCGGGGTCGTTATACCTGGCAGACCACCGCGCCCCCGGCCCGGTGGAGAGCAGCCGCCGGGAACACCCGCCCGGCCGCCACGGTTACACCCCCCGCGCGGCCGAGCACCACCGGCCGGCCCCAGGTAGGCGAAACCAGCCAGGCCCGAGCACCACCGGCCAGCCCTGGTAGGCGGAACCAGCCAGGCCCGGCATCACAACAGGGCCGATGGGCAGGCGGAATGACCCGCCACCGCCAACCGTTACACCCTGTCCCGACGCCGACCCCTCAGCGGGTCGCCGGGCACCCCGCGAACGTCCCCGCACGGCCACACCCCCCACGGGCACACCCCCCGGTTCAGTGCCTGTGCGGTTTCCCCCGATGCAGAGGAGCACGCCATCATGCGTACCGATCTGATCCGTAAGACCGCCCTGACCGCCGCCGGCCTCGCCTTCACCGGCGGCGCCATCGCCGGCCCCGTCACCACCGCCTTCGCCGCCCCGAACACCAGCAAGCCCGCGTCGCAGACCCAGACCGACCGCAAGGGCCACGGCGAGCGTCAGCTCGGCGTGCGCTACGAGGCCCAGCCGAACTTCTACTACTGCGGCCCCGCCGCCGCCCGTAACGCCCTGTCCGTGCAGGGCAAGGACATCAGCGTCGACGCCATGGCCAAGGAGATGGGCACCACCGAGGCCGGCACCAACTCCATCAACGACATCACCCCCGTGCTGAACAAGGAGACCGGTAAGAACGACGCCTACCGGTCGGTGGAGATCAGCACGCCCGCCGCGGATGACAAGCAGACCGACCAGCTGCGCGCCGACGTTGTGAAGACCGTCGACGACGGCCGGGCCGTGGTCGCCAACATCGCCGGCACCACCACCGACACCGACGGTGGTATCCACTCCTTCGAGGGCGGGCACTACATCAGCGTCGTCGGCTACCGCGACAACGGCAACACCGTCAAGATCGCCGACTCCGCCAACCCGGACACCGCCTCCTACGAGGTCACCGTCGAGCACCTCGCCGACTGGATCGCCACCCGCGGCTACGCCACCAGCTGACCCACACCACACCAACACACAGCACCCCAGCACACAGCCGAAGGGCCGGACCCCACCACGGGGCCCGGCCCTTCGGCGTGCCTCAGTCGGTGGCGAGGACGGCCAGGATCTGCTCGCCGTACTTGGCGAGTTTGTTCTCGCCGACCCCGCTGACCCGGGACAGGTCGGCCAGTGTGCGGGGCGCGTCGCTGGCGATCTGTCGCAGGGTGGCGTCGTGGAAGATCACGTACGCCGGAACGCCCTGCTCTTTGGCGGTGGTCGCTCGCCAGCCGCGCAGCCGCTCGAACAGCGACGCGGCGGCCGGGGTCAGCTCGGCCACGACGGTGGCCGAGCCGCGCGGCTTCGACGAGCGGCTCGACGGCGCCTTCTCCGGCTCGCGGCGCATCGTGACGGTGCGGCGACGACCCAGGACGTCGGCGCTGGCCTCGGTCAGCGCGAGCGTGCCGTAGTCACCTTCGACGGCGAGCAGCCCTTCGGCGAGCAGTTGCCGGACCACGCCCCGCCACTCGGCCTCACTGAGCTCGGCGCCGATGCCGAAGACGGTCAGCGAGTCGTGACCGTACTGGCTGATCTTGTCGGTCTGCTTGCCGAGCAGGATGTCGATGCAGTGCCCGGCACCGAAGCGCTGGTTGCGTTCGCGGTCGAGGCGGAAGACGGCGGACAGCAACTTCTGGGCGGCGACAGTGCCGTCCCAGGACTCCGGTGGGGTGAGGCAGGTGTCGCAGTTGCCGCAGGCGGTCGTCGTCGTCTCGCCGAAGTATTCGAGCAACTGGACCCGCCGGCAGCGGACCGTCTCGCAGAGGGCGAGCATCGCGTCCAGGTGGGCGGCGAGGTTGCGGCGGTGGGCGAGGTCGCCGTCGGACGTCTCGATCATCTTGCGTTGCTGGACGACGTCCTGCAGCCCGTACGCCAGCCAGGCGGTGGACGGCAGGCCGTCCCGGCCGGCGCGGCCGGTCTCCTGGTAGTAGCCCTCGACGGACTTGGGCAGGTCGAGGTGGGCGACGAACCTGACGTCGGGCTTGTCGATGCCCATGCCGAAGGCGATGGTGGCCACCATGACCAGGCCGTCCTCGCGCAGGAAGCGTTGCTGGTTGGCGGCGCGGGTGCCCGCGTCCAGCCCTGCGTGGTAGGGCAGGGCGGCGATGCCGTTGGCGGTGAGGAACTCCGCCGTCTTGTCGACCGAGGCCCGGGACAGGCAGTAGACGATGCCGGCGTCGCCGGGGTGCTCGTCGCGCAGCAGGGTCAGCAGCTGCTTGCGGGGCTCGCGCTTGGGCACGATCCGGTACTGGATGTTGGGCCGATCGAAGCTGGCCACGAAGTGTCGGGCGTCGTCGAGCTTGAGTCGGGTCGCGATCTCGGTGCGGGTGGCGCTGGTCGCGGTGGCGGTCAGTGCGATCCGGGGGACCTGCGGCCAGCGTTCGTGCAGCATCGACAGCGCGAGGTAGTCGGGGCGGAAGTCGTGCCCCCACTGGGACACGCAGTGCGCCTCGTCGATCGCGAACAGCGAGATGCGCCCGCGGTCCAGCAGGGCGAGGGTGGACCGGACGCCGAGCGCCTCCGGGGCCAGGTAGAGCAGGTCCAGCTCACCGGCGACGAAGGCGGCCTCCACCCGCCGCCGGGCGTCCAGGGTCTGGGTCGAGTTGAGGAACCCGGCGCGCACGCCGACCGCGGTGAGCGCGTCCACCTGGTCCTGCATGAGCGCGATCAGCGGGGACACCACGACCGCCACCCCTTCGCGGACCAGGGCCGGGATCTGGTAGCACAGGGACTTGCCGCCACCGGTGGGCATCAACACCAGCGCGTCGCCGCCGGCGACCACGTGGTCGATCACGTCCTGCTGGAAGCCACGGAACGCGTCGTAGCCGAAGACCCGGCCCAGCACATCCAGGGCGTCGGAGGCGGTACGCAGGTCGGTGGGAGAAGCCATCCGGGGAGTCTACGAGCCGACCCCGACAGCGCCCGCCCGGCGCACCCGGACCGGTGCGTCGGCCGGGGGAGCGGTCCGGGCGCGATCGGCATGAACCCAGCCGTACGCGGTGTCGGGAGGGCGACCGTCGCACGGTCCGCGGGGCATCGCCCGGCCACGGGTGCCCGGCCCTGACCCGACGGCGGGATAGAGTCGCTGATTGACCAATCGCGGCCGACGGCGGCCGCGGCGCCACGGCTTGGGGGTACGGGTGAGCGAGGCGCGCACAGCCGGTGACCGGATCGACGGCCCGGAGGCCGACGACGAGCAGTCGGCGGCCGAGTCGGAAACCACTCTCGTGGTGGTCACCGGCCTCTCCGGGGGTGGCCGCAGCACTGTCGCCCGGGCGTTGGAGAACGTCGGCTATTACGTCGTGGACAACCTGCCGCAGGCCCTGATGCTGGACATGGCCGAGCTGGCGTTCAAGGCGGGCGGTGCGGCCCGGCGTACCGCCATGGTGCTGGACGTGCGGTCGCGGGCCTTCTCCACTGACCTGGCCGGGGCCATCCGGGAGCTCAAGGAGCGCGGGTTCTCGCCCCGGGTGGTCTTCGTCGACGCCGACGACGAGGTGCTGATCCGGCGGTTCGAGAGTGTTCGGCGTTCGCACCCGTTGCAGGGTGACGGGCGGTTGGCCGACGGCATCGCCGTGGAGCGCGGTCTGCTGGAGGAGGCCCGCGACCAGGCCGACGTGATCATCGACACCAGCCACCTGAACGTCAACCAGCTCCGGCGGCGCATCGAGGAGCTGTTCGGCGGCGAGGACGCCCGCCGGCTGCGGGTCACCGTGTTGTCGTTCGGCTTCAAGTACGGCCTGCCACCGGACGCCGACTTCGTGCTGGACGCCCGCTTCCTGCCCAACCCCTACTGGGTGCCGGAGCTGCGTGAGCACACCGGGCGGGAGGAGGCGGTCAGTGCGTACGTGCTGGGTCAGGAGGGCGCGGACGCCTTCGTCGCCTCGTACGCCGACCTGGTCAACGCCACCACCACCGGCTTCGAGCGGGAGGGCAAGCGGTACCTCACCGTCGCCGTGGGCTGCACCGGCGGCAAGCACCGCAGCGTGGCCATCGCCGAGGAGCTGGCCAGCCGACTGCGGCACTCCGGGCTGGCGGCGAACGCCCAGCACCGTGACCTGGGGCGGGAATGACGACCCGGCGGGTGGTGGCGTTCGGCGGCGGGCACGGGCTGTCCGCCTCGTTGCGCGCGCTGCGCCACTGCGCTCCCGAACTCGACCTCGACATCACCGCAGTGGTCACGGTGGGTGACGACGGCGGCTCCAGTGGCCGGCTGCGGGCCGAGCGGGGTGGTCTGCCCCCGGGTGATCTGCGTCAGGCGCTCGTGGCGTTGGCCGGGGACCACCCGGCCACCCGGCGCAGCGCCGGGCTGTTCCAGCACCGCTTCGCCGCCGTGCCGGTGGGCGTACCCCGATCCGACGGGACCGACCCGGGCCCGGCGGCGGGCGACGACCCGGGCCCGGACGGCCCGGCCCGACACGGTGCGGCCCTGCGCGGCACCGACGGGGCGTCGGCCGGCGGGGACGGTCTGGCCGGGCACGCGGTGGGCAACCTGGTGCTCTGCGGCCTGATGGAGCTGCTCGGCGACCCGGTGGCGGCGCTGGAACACGCCGGCGCGATGCTCGGCGCGGTGGGCCGGGTGTTGCCGATGTCCCGACAACCGGTCGGGATCGAGGCCCGGGTACGCGGCGCCGACCCGGCCGCCCCCGACGAGGTGCGCACGGTCACCGGCCAGCACCAGGTGGCCGTCACCACCGGACGGGTCGAGTCGCTGCGCCTCACCCCGAGCGCCCCACCGGCCTGCGCCGAGGCCATCGAGGCGATCCGGGCGGCCGACTGGCTGATCTTCGGGCCGGGCAGCTGGTACACCAGCGTGCTGCCGCACCTGCTGGTGCCGCAGTTGGCCGACGCCATCGTGTCCACCTCGGCCCGGCGGCTGGTCACGCTGAACCTCGCTGCGGAGAAGGAGACCCTCGGGCTCTCCGTCGCCGACCACCTCGCGGCGCTGCACTGGTACCTGCCCGAGCTGAAGGTGGATCTCGTGCTCGCCGACGCCAAGGCGGTGGGTGACCCCGAACCGGTCGAACGTGCGGCAGAATCGCTGGGTGCCCGCCTGGTCCTCGCCCCCGTCGCCGTTGTCGACGGGACTCCCCGCCATGATCCGGCTGCCCTGGGCGCCGCGCTGGTGCCTGTCCTGGGCGCCGATCGTTAGACACGTACGTAATCTCCGGCGACACGCCGGAACAGGTCCGTGAGGGGACGCACAATGGCGATGACGGCCGCGGTCAAGGACGAGCTGAGTCGGGTCGACGTGCCCAAGCCCTGCTGCCGGCGGGCGGAGATGGCCGCGCTGCTGCGCTTCGCCGGCGGGTTGCACATCGTCTCCGGCCGGGTGGTGGTGGAGGCAGAACTGGACACCGGGGCGGTTGCCCGGCGGCTGCGCCGGGAGATCGCCGAGGTCTACGGCTATCCCAGCGAGATCCACGTGCTGGCCTCCGGTGGGCTGCGCAAGGGCAGCCACTTCATCGTGCGGGTGGTCAAGGACGGTGAGGCCCTCGCCCGGCAGACCGGGCTGCTCGACGTGCGGGGCCGTCCGGTGCGCGGTCTGCCCCCGCACGTGGTGGCGGCGAACGTCTGCTGCGCGGTGTCCGCGTGGCGGGGCGCGTTCATGGCCCACGGCTCGCTCACCGAGCCCGGCCGCTCCAGCGCGCTGGAGATCACCTGCCCGGGGCCGGAGTCGGCGCTGGCGCTGGTCGGCGCGGCCCGGCGCATCGGCATCACCGCGAAGAACCGTGAGGTACGCGGGGTGGACCGGGTGGTCGTCAAGGACGGCGACGCGATCGCCGCGCTGCTCACCCGGATCGGCGCGCACTCCAGCGTGCTGGCCTGGGAGGAGCGCCGGGTACGCCGGGAGGTGCGGGCCACCGCCAACCGGCTCGCCAACTTCGACGACGCCAACCTGCGCCGTTCGGCGCGGGCGGCGGTCGCCGCGGCCGCCCGGGTCACCCGCGCGCTGGAGATCCTGGCCGACGAGGCGCCCAACCACCTGACCGACGCCGGGCGGCTGCGCCTGGAGCACCGGCAGGCGTCGCTGGAGGAGTTGGGGGCGCTGGCCGACCCCCCGCTGACCAAGGACGCCATCGCCGGGCGGATCCGCCGGCTCCTGGCGCTGGCCGACAAGCGGGCCCGGGACCTCGGCATCCCGGATACGGAAGCAGCCGTCACGCCCGACATGCTCGTGGTCTGATAGGACGGTGGGGCCGCACGGTGCGTCCGGGAGCACGACCCGGCGCAGCGTGGTCTCGCACGCTCGGATAGGGTCGCTGCGTACGGCAAGGGGGCCGACACCGGCACTCCTCGTCGTGCCCCACCGCCTCGGGCGGTCAGGTCCTCAGACCGCGCGGCGGGGTGGCCGAGATGAACCGTCGACGGCCGGCTCCAACGGTCGGCGCACACCATTCCCGCCGGCCCGTTGTGTGAAGCCGGCGGACCAGAACGCGAGGAGATGGGACCTGTGACCATCCGGGTTGGCATCAACGGCTTTGGCCGAATCGGCCGTAACTTCTTCCGGGCAGTGCTGGCGTCTGACGCCGACATCGAGGTCGTGGCGGTCAACGACCTGACCGACAACGGCACGCTCGCCCACCTGCTCAAGTACGACAGCATCCTCGGTCGTCTGCCCTACGAGGTCAAGGCCACCGCCGACGAGATCACCGTCGGTGGCAGGACCATCAAGGCGTACGCCGAGAAGGACCCGTCGAAGCTGCCGTGGGGCGAGGTCGGCGCCGACGTCGTCATCGAGTCGACCGGCTTCTTCACCGACGCCACCAAGGCCAAGGCGCACGTCGACGGCGGGGCCAAGAAGGTCATCATCTCCGCACCGGCGAAGAACGAGGACGTCACCGTCGTCATGGGTGTCAACCACGACACCTACGACCCGGCGAAGCACACCATCATCTCCAACGCCTCGTGCACCACCAACTGCCTCGCCCCGATGGCGAAGGTCCTGCACGACACGTTCGGCATCCAGCACGGTCTGATGACGACGATCCACGCGTACACCCAGGACCAGAACCTCCAGGACGCGCCGCACTCGGACCTGCGTCGGGCCCGGGCCGCCGCGCTGAACATCGTGCCGACCTCCACCGGCGCCGCCAAGGCGATCGGCCTGGTTCTGCCGGACCTCAAGGGCAAGCTCGACGGGTACGCCCTGCGGGTGCCGATCCCGACCGGCTCCGTCACCGACCTCACCGTCAACGTGGGTCGCGAGACCACCGTCGACGAGGTCAACGCCGCCCTGAAGGCCGCCGCGGACGGCCCGCTCAAGGGCATCCTGGTCTACAACGAGGACCCGATCGTCTCCACCGACATCGTGACCGACCCGGCGTCGTGCATCTTCGACGCGCCGCTGACCAAGGTGGTCGGCAACCAGGTCAAGGTCGTCGGCTGGTACGACAACGAGTGGGGCTACTCCAACCGCCTGGTCGACCTCGTCAAGCTGGTCGGTAGCTCGCTGTGAGCATCCGGACCCTCGACGATCTGCTCGCCGAGGGGGTGTCGGGTCGGCGCGTGCTGGTGCGCGCCGACCTGAACGTCCCGCTCGACAAGCAGACCGGTGCCATCACCGATGACGGCCGGATCCGCGCGGTGCTGCCGACCCTCGGCGCGCTGGTCGAGGCCGGCGCGAAGGTGGTCGTCTGCTCGCACCTGGGCCGTCCGAAGGGCGCTCCGGACCCGCAGTTCAGCCTGGGCCCGGTCGCCGGGCGCCTCGGTGAGCTGCTCGGCGCGCCGGTGCACTTCGCCACCGACACCGTCGGCGACTCCGCCCGTTCCACAGTGGCCGGCCTGGCCGACGGTCAGGTCGCCCTCCTGGAGAACCTGCGCTTCAACGCCGGCGAGACCAGCAAGGACGAGGCCGAGCGGGGCGCCTTCGCCGACCAGCTCGCCGCGTTCGGCGACGCCTACGTGGACGACGCGTTCGGTGCCGTGCACCGCAAGCACGCCAGCGTCTTCGACGTGCCGGCCCGGCTGCCGCACGTCGCGGGCCGGCTGGTGCTGCGTGAGGTCGAGGTCCTCTCCAAGCTCACCGGTGAGCCCGAGCGGCCGTACGTGGTGGTGCTCGGTGGGTCGAAGGTGTCCGACAAGCTCGCCGTGATCGAGGCGCTGCTGCCCACCGTCGACCGGCTGCTCATCGGTGGCGGGATGTGCTTCACCTTCCTCAAGGCCCAGGGCCTGGAGGTGGGCACCTCGCTGCTGGAGAAGGACATGGTCGAGACCTGCCGTAACCTGCTGGAGCGGTCCGGCGGCAAGATCATGCTTCCGGTCGACGTGGTGGTCGCGGACGCGTTCGCCCCGGACGCGGCGCACGACACGGTGCGGGTCGACGGCATCCCGAGCCACCGGCTCGGCCTGGATGTCGGCCCGGAGACGGTGGCTGGCTTCAGCGCCGCGCTGTCCCAGGCGAAGACGATCTTCTGGAACGGCCCGATGGGCGTGTTCGAGATGCCAGCCTTCGCGGCGGGCACCCGGGGGGTCGCGGAGGCGATCACCAAGGCCGACGCGTTCAGCGTCGTCGGCGGCGGTGACTCGGCAGCCGCGGTCCGTGCGTTGCGGCTGGACGAGACTGATTTCAATCACATCTCCACCGGTGGTGGCGCCTCCCTGGAATACCTCGAGGGCAAGACCCTCCCCGGCATCGCGGCCCTGGAGAACTGAATGTCGAGCACCACCCGCCGGCCGTTGATGGCCGGCAACTGGAAGATGAACCTCAACCACCTCGAGGCCAACCTGCTGGTACAGAAGTTGGCGGCGAGCCTCACCGAGAAGCAGCTCACCGACGTCGAGACGGTCGTGCTGCCGCCCTTCACCGACCTGCGAACCGTGCAGACCGCGGTGGACGGCGACAAGCTGCTGATCGGCTACGGCGCGCAGGACCTCTCCCCGCACGCGTCCGGCGCGTACACCGGGGAGATCTCCGGACCGATGCTGGCCAAGCTCGGCTGCACGTACGTCGTGGTGGGGCACTCCGAGCGGCGGGCCTACCACCACGAGGACGACGCGTTGGTCAACGCCAAGGTCAAGGCGGCGCTGACGCACGGCCTGACGCCGATCCTCTGCGTGGGGGAGGGGCTGGACGTCCGCGAGCAGGGCACCCACGTGGCGCACTGCTCCGACCAGCTCGACGGGGGCCTCGCCGGGCTCACCCCCGAGCAGGTGCGGCAGGTAGTGGTCGCGTACGAGCCGGTCTGGGCGATCGGCACCGGCAAGACCGCGACCCCTGACGACGCTCAGGAGGTCTGCGGGGCGGTGCGTCAGCGGCTGGCGGCGCGCTTCGACCAGGAGACCGCCGACCAGGTTCGGGTCCTCTACGGCGGCTCGGTCAAGGCGTCCAACATCGCCTCGATCATGGGTCAGGCGGACGTGGACGGGGGCCTGGTGGGGGGCGCCAGCCTGGACGCCGAGGAATTCGCTCAGATCTGCCGGTTCCCGGAGCACCTCGCTCGCTGATCGCTCGGTATCCTTGACACCGCCCGTCCGCCGGTCGGTGCCGCCGTGCCCGATCAGACCGGGCGAGGATCGCTACGAGAGGAACTGACCCCAGCCATGCCGATCTGGTTCGCATACACGTTGATCGTGTTGCTGGTCATCACGAGCATTCTGCTCACCCTGCTGATCCTGCTGCACCGCGGCAAGGGCGGCGGTCTGTCGAGCATGTTCGGCGGTGGCGTCAGCTCCAGCCTCGCGGGCTCCTCGGTCGCGGAGAAGAACCTGGACCGCTACACCGTGCTGGTGAGCGTCGTCTGGTTCGCCGCGATCGTCGGGCTCGGGCTCTGGCTGCGCCTCCAGATGAACAGCGGCGCCTGAGCAGGCCCAGTAAGTCGTACAATCTGCGCGCGGTTCGTCACTCGACGGACCGCGCGCAGGCTTTTCCCCGCTGCACCGCGTCGCCCGCCGCTCCACCCCCGAAGACGGCGGGTCCCCTCCGACGACAGGAGCGAGCAGCCGTGCCGAGTGGCAACGTTATCCGGGGAGCCCGGGTCGGGTCCGCACCCATGCGCCCGGACGAGCGGCACCAACCCGCCCCCCGACAGGACGTCACCTACTGGTGCCGTAACGACCACCGGGTCGACATCCGGATCGCCGCGGACGTCGAGCCGCCGGCCCAGTGGGACTGCCCCCGCTGCGGCCTGCCCGCCGGCCCGGACGCCCAGAACCCGCCGGGCCGGGCCCGCGCCGAACCGTACAAGAGCCACCTGGCGTACGTGAAGGAGCGGCGCACCGCCGAGGAGGGCGAGGCCCTGCTGAACGAGGCGCTCGCCGCTCTGCGGCGCCGACGCGGCGAGTAGCGGGCCGCGCTCAGCGCAGGCTGCGCAGCCGGGCGGGCACGTCGGCGGCCGCCGCCCGGTCCAACAGCCAGCGGGTGCGGCCCACACCGCGCACGCCGGCCGCCGGCAACTGCACCGGGCCCGCGCCGGCCAACGCCATACCCACCGCGCGAGCCTTGTCGGCGCCGGCGGCCACCAGCCAGACCTCCTCGGCGGTGTTGATCGCCGGCAGGGTGAGGGTGGTCCGCGTCGGCGGCGGCTTCGGGCTGCCCCGCACCGCGCTGACCGGCCGCGTCTCGTAGCCGACCGGGTGCTCGGGGAAGACCGACGCCACGTGGCCGTCCTCGCCGACGCCCAGCATCAGCACGTCGAAGTGCGGCAGGGTGGCGTGCCCGGGCCGGGCGGCGCGGGCCAGCTCCTCCGCGTACCCGGCAGCCGCCGCCTCGGGGTCGTTGCCGGCCGGGCCGTCCGAGGCCGGCATCGCGTGCACCCGGGCCGGGTCCAGCGGCACCACGTCCAGCAGGGCGGCGCGAGCCTGGGTCTCGTTGCGGTCCGGATCACCGGCGGGCAGGAACCGTTCGTCGCCCCACCACACGTCGACCCGGGACCAGTCCACCGCGTCGCGGGCCGGCAGCGCCGCCACCGCCCGGTACACGGCGGCGGCGACCCGGCCGCCGGTGAGCACCACCGAGGCTTCGCCCCGGTCGGCCTGGGCGTCGAGCAGCTTCACCAGCAACCGGGCCGCCACGGCCTGCGCCAGCAGGTCGGCGTCGGCGTGGACGGCGACACTCGCCTCACTCATGGTTGCGCCTTCGTTTCCCGACCGCCCGGCGGTCGCTGTCGTGCCCGGGACGGTCCGCCCGAGGTGGTTGGGGCGAAAACCCCAGAGGTTGCGGGGCAGGGCCGGTGGGTACCGGCCCTGCCCGACGTCGTACCCCGGCTGGGCTCAGCCCTCGCCGCTGGTGCCGGCGTGCGCGGTGACCCCGGCCTCGGCGCGCTGCGCGGTGGCCGGATCCTTCCAGACGTGGACCCGCTGCGGCGGGCGCTGCTCCAGCCCGCGCAGGCCGGCCGTCGCGCCCAGCGCCTCCGCGTACACCTGGTCGGCGTCCAGCCGGCGCAGTTCCTCGGCCAGTTCGTCGCCGAGCGGGCGGCGGACCAGCGGCAGAGCCCGGTCCTCCTGACCCGTGCGCCGGAAGACGGCCATGCTGTCCTCGCGGGTCAGCGTCAGCTGGTCGCCGTTGGCGCAGCTGAGCTGCACCTCCCGCATGCGGGGGAACTCGTTGCTGTCCACCCGGTGCGGGGTGATGCCGAGCCGGCTGGACAGCCAACCGGCCATCAGCGCCGCCGTCGGGTCGCTGGGCGGCGCGACGATTCTCGCCTCGGTGACCTGGGCGCTGGTGGTGTCGAACGCCCCGGCGACCAGGGTGCGCCACGGGGTGATGCGGGTCCACGCCAGGTCGGTGTCGCCCGGTGCGTAGTCCCGGGCACGCTGCCGCAGCGCCTCCACCGGGTCGGCGGCCTGCGCGCAGTCGGTGATCCTCCGGTCGGCCACCACCCCGAGGAAGTCGGTGGCGATCTCCGCCGGCGGCTCGCCGTGCCACCAGGTGACCACCGGCACGTCGGGCACGAGCAGCGGCATCACGACCGACTCGGCGTGCAGCGACAAGCGGCCGTACATCCGGGTGACCACCGCCTCGCACGGGCCGAGCCGGCCACCGACCACGATCTCCGCGTCCAGTCGGTTGCGGTCCCGCTCGATCTCCGAGCGCACCACCACCAGGAGCCGGCACGGGTGGGCGGCGGCGGCGATCGTCGCCGCCGCCTCCGCCTCCCGGACCCGCTTCTCGTCCACGACCACGATGAGGGTGAGCGCCATGCCGCTGGCCACCCCGCCGGCGCTGCGCCGCTCGGCGGCGAGCGCCTTGACCACCTCGTTGCCGGTGGTGTCCCACAGCCCGATCATGCTCGTCTCCAGGCGCGGCCCTCGCGGGCCAGCATCTCGTCGGAGGCCCGTGGGCCCCACTCACCGGCCCGGTACGGCTCCGGGGTGGTGCCCGCCCAGGCGTGCTCCAGGGGGTCGATCACCTGCCAGCTCTGTTCGACCTCGGCCGCGTCCGGGAACAGGGTGCGGTCACCGATCAGCACGTCCAGCACCAGCCGCTCGTACGCCTCGGGGCTGGACTCGGTGAACGCCTCGCCGTACTGGAAGTCCATCGCGATGTCGCGGACCTCCATGGTGGTGCCCGGCACCTTCGAGCCGAACTTGAGCACCACGCCCTCGTCCGGCTGCACCCGGATGACCAGCTGGTTGTTGCCCAACGACTCCATGTCGGCGTCGTTGAACGGCAGGTGCGGCGCCTTCTTGAACATGATGGCGACCTCGGTGACCCGCCGGGGCAGCCGCTTGCCGGCCCGGATGTAGAACGGCACCTCCGCCCACCGGCGGTTCTGGATGCCCAGCCGCACCGCCACGTACGTCTCCGTGGTGGAGTCGGCGGGGACGTCCTGCTCGTCCCGGTAACCGACAGCGCGTTCGCCGCCCACCCAGCCGGGCAGGTACTGGCCGCGGACGGTGTCGCGGGTGACGTCCTTGGGCAGGGTGATGGCCTTGAGCACCTTCAGCTTCTCGGCCCGGATCTCGTCGGCGTCGAAGCTGGTCGGCTCCTCCATCGCCACCAGGGCGAGGAGTTGCAGGAGGTGGTTCTGCAGCACGTCACGGGCGGTGCCGACGGTGTCGTAGAAGCCGGCGCGGGTGCCGATGCCGACGTCCTCCGCCATGGTGATCTGCACCGAGTCGACGTACTTGGAGTTCCACAGCGGCTCGAACAGGTTGTTGGCGAACCGCAGGGCAAGGATGTTCTGAACCGTCTCCTTGCCCAGGTAGTGGTCGATCCGGAAGACGTCCTGGCGGGTGAACACGTCGTCGACGAGGTCGTTGAGCGCCTTCGCCGACGGCAGGTCGTTGCCGAAGGGCTTCTCCACCACGACCCGCCGCCAACCGCCGGACTTCTCGTTGTCGGCCATTCCGGTCCGTGCCAGCTGCTTGAGCACCACGGGGAACGCGGCCGGCGGGATGGAGAAGTAGAACGCCGCGTTGCCGGTGATGCCGTGGGTCTGACGCAGGTCGTCCAGCGTCGACGCGAGGTGGTCGAACGCGGCGTCGTCGTCGAACGACCCGCCGACGAACTTGATGTTGCCGGCCAGCCGCGCCCACACCTCGTCCCGCCACGGGGTGCGGGCGTGCTTCTTGGCCGCCTCGCACGCCAGGGTCTCGAAGTCGCCGTCACCCCAGTCGCGGCGCGCGAAACCGAGCACCACGAAGCCCGGCGGCAGCAACCCCCGGTTGGCCAGGTCGTAGACCGCGGGGAGCAGCTTCTTGCGGGCCAGGTCGCCGGTCACCCCGAAGATCACCAGAGCGCACGGCTCGGGGATCCGGGGCAACCGGCGGTCCTGCGGATCGCGCAGCGGGTTCACCGAGCCACCTTCGGTTCGCGACTCCGGGGCTCGCAACCCCGGCTCACTCCTCGCGCTCACGGAACCGCCTCCTCGCTCCGCTTCAGTCACGTCGTCCATCCTCACGCCCGCAGATCACCGGCCGCGTCCAGTAGTTGGGCGACACCGGCGGCCCGGTCGGTCAGGTGCAACCGCAGGACCGGCCGGTCCCGACCGGCGAGCGCCTGCCGGTCCCCGGCGGCCTGCGCCGCCTGCAGCTCGCCGAAGGTGTACGGCTTGCCCGGCACCGCCAGGTCCTCGGCCACCGCGCCGGTCACCTGGAGGTAGCTACCCACCTGCGGACCGCCCTTGTGGTACTGGCCGGTCGAGTGCAGGAACCGCGGCCCCCAGCCGAAGGTGACCGGCCGCCCGCTCGCCTGCGCCAGCAGCGGCCGCAGCTTGGCCGTGTCGGCGTCGGCGAACCGGTCGAGGTACGCCATCACCGCGAGGTAACCGTCGTCGCCCAACCCGTCGAGCAGCCAGCGCAGCACGCCGGCCAGGTCACCCGGGGCGCCCTGCGGGGCGTACACCTCGATCGCGCCCTCGGTGAACGACGGCGTCTCCGCCGGCAGGCCCGAGGCCAGGATCTTGTTGGTGTTCTCCTTGGACTCCGTGACGTTCGGCTGGTTGAACGGGTCGATCCCGAGCACCACACCGGCCACCGCGGTGGCGTACTCCCAGGCCAGGAACTGCGCGCCCAGCGGGCCGTTGACGGCCACGTCCGGGGTGGCGCCGCCGCCCGGCACGTCACCGGGGGCCAGCGCGCCCCCGTAGCTGACGGTCAGCACGTCCGGGCCGGTGGCACCGGGGCTCTGCGGGGACTCCACCACCACCGGGAGGATGCCCACCCCGGCCTTGCCGGTCGACTCGGCGATCAACTGCTCGGCCCAGTCGCCGAGCCCGTCGATGCCGGTGCCGTCGGAAACGAGGGCGACCTTGTCCCGGGCCACAGTGGCCGCGGCGCCCAGGGCCGCGCCCAGGGCCAACGCCGGGTTGTTCTGGTCCGCGCCGAGCGACGTGGCCAGCGCGTCGGCCTGGTCGAGCAGTTCCGCGACCTCCACGCCGGCCAGCGCCGACGGCACCAGACCGAACGCGGTGAGCGCCGAGTACCGGCCGCCGACGTTCGGGTCGGCGAGCACTGTGAACGCGCCCATCTCGGTCGCGGTGGCCTCCAGCGGCGAACCCGGGTCGGTGACGATGACGAAGTGCCGGCCGGCCTCCGCCTCGGTCATCCCGGCGTCCAGGAACGCCTGCCAGTAGGCGCGCCGGTGGCTGTCGGTCTCCACCGTCGACCCGGACTTGCTGGCCACCACCACGACGGTGCGCTCCAGCCGGTCACCGAGCGCCGCCCGGACCTGGCCCGGGTCGGTGGTGTCCAGCACCGTCAGCGGACGACCCAGCGTCTGGGTGATCACCTCGGGCGCGAGCGACGAACCGCCCATGCCCGCGAGCACCACGTGATCCAGGTCGGCCAGCTCGGCGGTCAGCTCGGCCAACTGCGCGAGCAGCTCGCGGCTGCGCCGGTGGGTGTCCACCCAGCCCAGGCGGATCTTCGCCTCGGCCTCGGCGTCCGGACCCCACAGGCTCGCGTCCTTGCCCGCCAGCTTGCCCGGGACGCCGGCCTTGACCAGCGCCTCCCGGGTTGAGGCGGGCGCGGCCTTGTCGACCGCGTCCGCGCCGTACACGGAGAGCCCGGCGGCTCCCTCCACCGCCCCAGCAGGCAGGTCGCTCATGCCGTCACTCCGCTTCGCTGCGTGCCGTCATGAGGCCTCATCGCACTGAGCTTGCTGATTCGCTCGCTGCGCTCGCTCATGCCGTCACTCCGCTTCGCTGCGTGCCGCCATGAGGCACCGTTGCACTGAGCTTGCTGATTCGCTCGCTCATGCGCCACCGGCCTTCTCGGCGGCCTTGGCGTTGCCCTTGGCCGCCTTGTTCGGCGAGCCCTTGCCGGTGCCCGCCGCCGCCAGCGACTTGCTGACACCGTCGAGCAGCTCCTGCCAGCTCGCCTCGAACTTCTCCACACCCTCGCGCTCCAGGGTGGCGATCACGTCGGACATGTCCACCCCGACCGACTCCAGGTCCGCGAAGACCTTCCGGGCCGCGTCGTAGGCGCCGGTCACGGTGTCGCCGCGCGTCTCGCCGTGATCGGCGTACGCGTGGATGACCGCCTCCGGCATCGTGTTGACCGTGCCGGGGGCGATCAGCTCCTCGACGTAGATCACGTCCCGGTAGTCTGGGTTCTTCGTCGAGGTGGACGCCCACAGCGGCCGCTGCGGGTGCGCGCCGGCCGCCTCGAGCGCCTTCCAGCGGCCCGAGGAGAACACCTCGGTGTAGCGCTCGTACGCCAGTTGGGCGTTGGCGACGGCGGCCTTGCCCTTGAGGCCCTTGGCCTGGTCGGAGCCGACCTTCTCCAGCCGCTTGTCGACCTCGGAGTCGACCCGGGAGACGAAGAACGACGCGACCGAGCCGATCTTCGACAGGTCGTGACCGTTGGCCTTGGCCTGCTCCAGACCGGCCAGGAACGCCTCCATGACCGCCGAGTAGCGGTCCAGACCGAAGATCAGCGTCACGTTGACGCTGATCCCCTCGGCGAGGGTGTCGGTGATCGCCGACAGGCCCTCCTCGGTGGCCGGGATCTTGATGAAGAGGTTGGGTCGGTCCACCAGCCACCACAGCGCCTTGGCCTCGGCGACGGTCTTGTCCGCGTCGTGCGCGCTGCGCGGGTCCACCTCGATCGAGACCCGGCCGTCGACACCGGCGCTGCCGTCGTACGACGGGCGCATGACGTCGCAGGCCCACCGTACGTCGTACGTGGTGAGCATCCGTACGGCCTCTTCCACGTCCACGCCACGGGTGGCGAGGTCGCGCAGCTGCCAGTTGTACTCGTCGGCGTCGCTCAGCGCCTTGGCGAAGATCGTCGGGTTGGTGGTGACGCCGGCCACGTGCTTCTCGCGGCGCAGCTGGTCCAGCCCGCCGGAGCTCAACCGCACCCGGGAAAGATCGTCGAGCCAGACCGCCACACCCGCGGCGGTGAGCTCATTCAGCTTGTCCGTCATGCCATCCACGCTCCCTCAGTTGCCGGTCGTGAAACCGGTGATGTCGCCCACCCGGGCCAGCGAGGCGTGTGCTGCCGCCACGATCCGGTCGGGGGTGAACCCGAACTGCTCGAAGAGCACGGTGTGCGGGGCGCTCGCTCCGTAGTGCTCCAGGCTCACGCTCTCGCCGAGGTCACCGACGACGCCGCGCCAGGACATCGCGATGCCCGCCTCCACGCTCACCCGTGCCTTTACCCCGCGCGGGAGCACCGACTCCCGGTACGCCTCGTCCTGCTCGTAGAACCATTCCTGGCAGGGCATCGAGACGACCCGGGTCGGGGTGCCGTCGGCCTCCAGCCGCTCCCGGGCGGTCAGGCAGAGCTGCACCTCGGAACCGGTGCCGATGATGATCACCTGAGGCTTGCCGTTGGACGCCTCGGCCAGCACGTAGCCACCGTTGGCCACGCCTTCCGCGCTGCCCAGGACGTCGCGGTCCAAGGTCGGCAGCGGCTGACGGCTCAGCGCCAGCGCGGTCGGCCGGTCGGTGTGCTCCAGCGCCTTCCGCCAGGCCCAGGCGGTCTCGTTGGCGTCCGCCGGACGGACCACGTCCAGGCCCGGGATGGCGCGCAGCGCGGTCAGGTGCTCCACCGGCTGGTGGGTCGGGCCGTCCTCGCCGAGGCCGATCGAGTCGTGCGTCCAGACGTAGGTCACCGGCAGCTTCATCAGCGCGGCCAGCCGCACCGACGGGCGCATGTAGTCGCTGAAGACCAGGAACGTGCCGCCGTACGGGCGGGTGCCGCCGTGCAGGGCGATGCCGTTGAGGATCGCGCCCATGGCGTGCTCACGGATGCCGAAGTGCAGCGTGCGGCCGTACTCGTGGCCCGGGAAGTCCTTGGTGGCGTGGGCGGCCGGGATGAACGACGGCTCGCCCTTCATCGTGGTGTTGTTGCTCTCGGCCAGGTCGGCCGAGCCACCCCACAGCTCCGGGAGCACCGGCGCGAGCGCCTCCAGCACCTTGCCGGACGCGGCCCGGGTGGCCACCCCCTTGGCGTCCGCGGGGAAGACCGGCAACGCGTCGGTCCAGCCGTCGGGGAGTACGCGGCCCGCCAACCGCTCGTAGAGCGCGGTGCGCTCCGGGTTGGCCTTCTTCCACGCGTCGAACGCGGTGGTCCACTCCTGCTGGGCGTCGGAGCCGCGTCCCATCACCGTGCGGGCGTGGCTGAGCACCTCCTCGTCGACCTGGAACGTCTGCTCCGGGTCGAAGTCGAGGATCCGCTTGGTGGCCTTCACCTCGTCGGCGCCCAGCGCCGAGCCGTGGATCTTGCCGGTGTTCTGCTTGTTGGGGGCGGGCCAGCCGATGATGGTGCGCAGCGCGATGAAGGAGGGGCGGGCGGTCTCCGCCTTGGCGGCCAGCAGCGCCGCGTAGAGCGCCTCGGCGTCCTCGTGGTAGTCGCCCTGGTCGGCGTCGCCGCTGCGCCAGTCGACGGTCTGCACGTGCCAGCCGTACGCCTCGTAGCGGGCGGCCACGTCCTCGCTCTTGGCGATCCGGGTGTCGTCCTCGATGGAGATCTCGTTGTCGTCGTAGATCACCGTGAGGTTGCCCAGCTGCTGGTGCCCGGCGAGCGCGCTGGCCTCGTGGCTGATGCCCTCTTCGATGTCACCGTCGGAGACGATGCACCAGATGTCGTGGTCGAAGACGGACGCGCCGAGCTCGGCCTCGGGGTCGAACAGGCCGCGCTCGCGGCGGGCCGCCATGGCCATGCCGACCGCGTTGCCCAGACCCTGCCCGAGCGGGCCGGTGGTGGTCTCGACGCCCGGCGTGTGCCCGTGCTCGGGGTGCCCCGGCGTCTGCGAGCCCCACTGCCGCAGCGACTTCAGGTCGTCCAGGCTCAGCGGGTAACCGGAGAGGAACAGCTGGATGTAGAGCGTCAGGCTGGAGTGCCCGGCGGAGAGGACGAACCGGTCGCGGCCGGGCCAGTTCGGGTCGGCCGGGTTGTGCCGCATGACCCGGTTGAAGAGGAGGTACGCCGCGGGCGCGAGGCTCATCGCGGTGCCCGGGTGACCGTTGCCGGATTTCTCTACGGCGTCCATGGCCAGCACGCGGACGGTATCGACGGCCCGGCGATCGAGGTCGGACCAGTTCAGTGCGGAGTGCTCGGGTCGTTTAACAGCCACGATGGTTGTGCTCCTCGGCAGATGGGCGGAACCCTCACCGATGACCTTATCGAGCGTCCCTAAACGTGCGCCCGGGGATCTGCGCATGGTGTGCGCTACGTGACCATCCGGATGCTCGGTTCAACCCGGTGGTGTGACGACCCGCACCGTTGTCGGGTCGGCCGGGCAGCCAAAACGACGACGCGTAGTGTGTGGGTCGGTATGCGGACCCTCCCGGTCCCGACCGATCCGATCTCCCCGTGCCCGATGCCGGAAGGTGGCAATCCGTGAGCATGATCACCGAGCGCCCCGCGAGCAACCCGGCCGGGCAGCATCCGGCGCGGGCGGCCGAGGGCACGGTGGCCCGGCGGGACGTACGCGCGGTCATCTCGGCGTACGTGACGCTCACCAAGCCTCGGATCGTCGAGTTGCTGCTGGTCACCACCATCCCGGCGATGATGCTCGCCGAGGGCGGGCTGCCGTCGCTGTGGCTGATGGCCGTCGTCCTGATCGGCGGCTCGCTCGCCGCCGGCGCGGCCAGCGTGCTCAACTGCTACATCGACCGGGACATCGACCAGTTGATGCGGCGTACCAAGCGTCGGCCGCTGCCGGCGCACACCGTCTCGCCGCGCAGCGCGTTGATCTTCGGTCTGGTGTTGGCGGCGGTGTCGGTCGCCCTGATGGCGGCGTTCACCAATCTGCTGGCCGCCGCGCTGACCCTCGCCGCGATCGCCTACTACGACCTCGTCTACACCCTGTGGCTCAAGCGCTCCACCCCGGCGAACACCTTCTGGGGCGGCGCCTGCGGGGCGGCCCCGGTGCTGATCGGGTGGGCGGCGGTGACGGGCTCGTTGGCGCCGGCCGCGTGGGGGCTGTTCGCTGTGGTCTTCTTCTGGCAGATGCCGCACTTCTACCCGCTCGCCATGAAGTACAAGGACGACTACGCCCGGGCCGGCATCCCGATGCTGCCGGTGGTGGCCTCGGTCCGCCGGGTGAACGCCGAGATCCTGATCTTCGCGTGGCTCACCGTGCTCACCTCCCTGGCCGTCTGGCCGCTGGGGCTCAGCGCGATCTACGGGGTGCCGACCCTGGTGGTGGGTGCCATCTTCGTGGTCGAGGCGCACAAGCTCTGCCGGCGTGCGACGCGCGGCGAGGCGGTCAAGCCGATGCGGCTGTTCCACTGGTCGACGACGTACCTGACGATCGTCTTCGTGGCCGTCGCGCTCGACGCGCTGATCTGACCCGTCCCCACCCCGCCCGGTCGGCGCTTGACGGCGATGATCCACTGACTAATCATGAACGTGGATGAGTTGTCCGCTTTTAACGTCACATCAGAGTAACTTTCAGCATGAGCCAGGTCGGCTCAACTCAGGATGGTTCGGGGGCGTTTTGCCCACGTGGTTTGAGCGCAAAAGTCCTGATATAAACGGACAGCAAACCTGTGGTCGTCCTTAAACCTGTAGGTAATTGGCATCACAAAAGGTTCATGGTTCTCGCGCGACCGGGTGCAACTCTGCTTAGGCTTCGCGTCATGGCAGATGGTTCCGATACGACGCTGACGGCCGAGCAGACCACCGGCGAGCAGGCGCCCCACGGCCTGGTCGCGGGCCTCAAGGCGTTCGCCGCCGGGCACGGCGGCGCGAAGGCGGTCATCGAGTACGTCGGCAAGCGTGGCGCGCGGATCGTCCTGGTGGGTTCCGACGGTGAGTGGGGCGACCAGTTCGCCGACGACACCGTCACCGCCCGGGAGGCGTGCGCCAAGGCGGGAGTCACCGTCGAGAACGCCTGGGAGCGTGAGCTGATGGACCAGATGCGTCCGAGCAACGACCTCTGGCGGTCGATGGCCCGCCGCACGATGTCCCGCTGAATAGACAGTTGAATTGACCACATATCACCAGTCGGCCCGGGGGGACCCCGGGTCGCTCTCGTCACCTGCTCCGAGCTGGCCGACCTCGACCCGGACGACCGGTTGGTCCTCGCCCCGCTCGCCGCCCGCGGCGTCGCCGCCCAATCCGTGGTCTGGGACGACCCCGACGTCGACTGGTCGTCCTACGACCTGGTCGTGCTCCGCTCACCCTGGGACTACGCGTTGCGCCGCGACGAGTTCGTGTCCTGGGCGGCGGGCGTCCCGGCGCTGGTCAACCCGGCCGACGTGGTCCGCTGGAACACCGACAAGCGCTACCTCGGTGAGCTGAGCGCCGCCGGGGTGCCGACAGTGCCGACGACCTGGATCGAGCCGGGGGAGAGCTGGCAAGCACCCGCCGAGACCGGCGAGTACGTGCTCAAGCCCGCCGTCAGCGCCGGCAGCCAGGACACCGGCCGCTACGACCTGGCCGACCCGGAACACCGGGAGTTGGCCGCCGCGCATGTTCGCCGGCTCTCCGACGCCGGCCGGGTGACCATGGTCCAGCCGTACCTGCGTGCCGTCGACACCGAGGGCGAGACGGCGCTGCTCTTCCTGGCCGGTCCGGAGGGGCTCGCGTTCAGCCACGCGATCCGCAAGGGTCCGATGCTGACCGGGCCGGATCTCGGCCCGGACGGGCTCTACAAGGCCGAAGAGATCACCGCGCGCACCGCCCGAGCCGACCAGCTGGCCGTGGCCGAGCAGACCCTCGCGGCGGTGCCCGGCGGCACTCGACAGCTGCTCTACGCGCGGGTCGACCTGATCCCCGGCCCGGACGGCAAGCCGGTCCTGGTCGAGCTGGAGCTGACCGAACCGTCGCTCTTCATCGGGTACGCCGACGGCGCCCCCGACCGGCTCGCCGACGCGATCACCACCCACCTGACCCGCCCCGGCTGACGGGGCGCCGGCCGGAAGATCGTGCTCGTTCATTGTTGTAGTGGTGTCCGCGCCTCGTGAGGCCACTACTTCCTGGTTCGAGCACGATCTTCGGCGCGGGGCGCGGGGCGCGGGGCGCGGGGCGCGGGGCGCGGGGCGCGGGGCGCGGGGCGCGGCGGTTACCGGCCCGTCGGGCGGTTGCGTGCCGGGGCGCGCGGGGGTTGTCAGGCGGGGGTCGGGACCGGGGTGGCCTCCTCGGCCGGGGTGGCCCGGGGCGCCGGGGTGACCGGCCGGCGTTCCCGGGTGGACCACTGCACCGCCAGGGTGGCCAGCAGCACCAGGCACGAGCCGAGCATGTGTGCCCCGACCAGGAGCGCCGGCACGTGGGTGAAGTACTGCACGAAACCGATCAGGCCCTGACTCAGCTCCACAACCAGCAGGATGACCGCGGCGCGGGTGGCCCGCTGCGCACCGACGGCGCGGAACGCGAAGATGAGCGCCACCGTGAGGCCGATGAGCAGGAAGACCGCGTCGGCGTGCACCTGGGAGATCGACTCCGGGTCCAGGCCGTTGCGGGCGGCGCCGTGGTCGCCGGCGTGCGGGCCGCTGCCGGTCACCCAGGTGCCGATGACCAGCACCGCGACGCTGACGCCGGTGGTGATCCGAGCGAGGGTGCGCAGCGGGGCGGGCACGACCGCCACGACCGGGCCGTCGGGGTCGACGATGCGCCGCCAGAGCGCGTACGCGGCGGCGATCACCGCCATCGAGGCGAGGAAGTGCAGCCCGACCACCCACGGGTTGAGATTGGTCAGCACGGTGATGCCACCGATCACCGCCTGCGCGGGAATGCCGAGGAAGACGGCGACGGCCAGCGCGAGGAGCCCGGGCCGGCGCGGCCGGTGGACCAGCACCGCCAGCACGGTGGCCAGCGCGATGAGGCCCACCGCGAAGGTCAGCAGCCGGTTGCCGAACTCGATCACCCCGTAGATGCCCATCTCGGGGGTGGTGACGTACGAATCGTCGGTGCACCGCGGCCAGGTGGGGCAGCCGAGGCCCGAGGCGGTCAACCGGACGGCCCCGCCGGTGACGACGATGCCCACGTTCGCGATGATCGAGGCGAGCGCGAGGCGGCGCAGCAGGATGCCGGAGACCGGACGGACGATTCGGTTCACGGCGCAAATCCTACGCACCGTAGTGATCGAGGTCCGTCCGACTCCGGCAGCTCGGTGGTTGGGATCACCGGGGCCCGGGTTTGCGGCCCTCCGGGTAATTACGTAACGTTGGCGTTGTGAAAAACGCGGCGGCGCTCTCCGGGCACCAACCGACGGCCGTAGCGGCCGTCGGTGCGCCGGTGTCCGCGCCCGCCGTGGGCACGTCGGCCGGCCTCGCCGGTCCGGCGGTGGCCGAGATCTCCACCCGGGATCGGGTCACCCGACTGCTGCTGGAACAGGGTGCCGCCACCGCCGCGCAGCTTGGCGCGGCGCTCGGGCTCAGTCCGGCGGCGATCCGCCGGCACCTGGACGCGATGCTCCTGGACGGTGACGTCTACGCCCGCGAGCAGACCGTGCAGGGCAGCCGTGGTCGGGGGCGCCCGGCCAAGGTGTTCCTGCTGACCGAGGCCGCCCGGGTCCGCTGTGGCACACACCACTACGACAACATGGCCACCGCCGCGCTGCGGTGGATCGCCCGCAGCGGCGGCTCGGACGCGGTCGAGGCGTTCGCCACCGAGCAGGTCTCCGCCCTCGAGTCCCGTTGTCGGACGGCCATGGAGGACGCCGGCGATGACCCTCTCGCCCGAGCCGAGGCACTCGCCGCAGCGCTCACCGCCGAGGGTTACGCTGCCAACGCGACCACGATCGCCTCCGGCGGCCAGCTCTGTCAGAACCACTGCCCGGTGGCGCACGTGGCCGCCGAGTTTCCTCAGCTGTGCGAGGCCGAGACCGCGGTCATCTCCCGTCTGGTCGGCACCCACGTGCAGCGTCTGGCCACCATCGCGCACGGCGACGGGGTGTGCACCACGCACATCCCGGCTCAGCCGGGCCGCGCTCAATCCGGTAATCCCGTCACCACTGTGAGGACAGATAGATGACCGAGCAGATCGTCCAGCCCCTGACCCAGGAAGAGCAGCTCGCCGCCCTGGGCCGGTACGAGTACGGCTGGTCCGACCCGGACGCCGCCGGCGCGGTCGCCCAGCGCGGCATCAACGAGGCGGTGGTGCGGGACATCTCGGCGAAGAAGAACGAGCCGGAGTGGATGCTCGACCTGCGGCTGAAGGGCCTGCGGCTGTTCGGCCGCAAGCCGATGCCGGCGTGGGGCGCGGACCTCACTGGGATCGACTTCGACAACATCAAGTACTTCGTGCGGTCCACCGAGAAGCAGGCCACCAGCTGGGAGGACCTGCCCGAGGACATCAAGAACACCTACGACCGGCTGGGCATCCCGGAGGCGGAGAAGCAGCGCCTGGTCGCCGGTGTCGCGGCGCAGTACGAGTCCGAGGTCGTCTACCACAAGATCCGTGAGGACCTTGAGGAGCAGGGCGTCCTCTTCCTGGACACCGACACGGCGCTGCGCGAGCACGAGGACGTCTTCAAGGAGTATTTCGGCACGGTGATCCCGGTCGGCGACAACAAGTTCGCCGCGCTGAACACCTCCGTGTGGTCCGGTGGCTCGTTCATCTACGTGCCGAAGGGCGTGCACGTGGAGATCCCGCTGCAGGCCTACTTCCGGATCAACACGGAGAACATGGGCCAGTTCGAGCGGACGCTGATCATCGTCGACGAGGGTGCGTACGTCCACTACGTCGAGGGCTGCACCGCGCCGCTGTACTCCTCCGACTCGCTGCACAGCGCGGTCGTGGAGATCATCGTCAAGAAGAACGCGCGCTGCCGCTACACGACCATCCAGAACTGGTCGAACAACGTCTACAACCTGGTCACCAAGCGCGCCGTCTGCCACGAGGGCGCGACCATGGAGTGGGTCGACGGCAACATCGGCTCCAAGGTGACCATGAAGTACCCGGCGGTCTACATGACCGGTGAGCACGCCAAGGGCGAGGTGCTCTCGGTGGCGATGGCCGGCGAGGGTCAGCACCAGGACGCCGGCGCCAAGATGGTGCACGCGGCCCCCCACACGAGCAGCACCATCGTGTCGAAGTCGATCGCCCGTGGCGGCGGCCGCACCTCGTACCGCGGTCTGGTGCAGGTGCTGGAGGGTTCGCACCACAGCCGGAGCACCGTCAAGTGCGACGCGTTGCTGGTCGACACCATCTCCCGTTCGGACACCTACCCGTACGTCGACATCCGCGAGGACGACGTGTCGATGGGGCACGAGGCGACCGTCTCCAAGATCAGCGACGACCAGCTCTTCTACCTGATGAGCCGGGGCCTGAGCGAGGACGAGGCGATGGCCATGATCGTGCGCGGCTTCATCGAGCCGATCGCCAAGGAGCTTCCGATGGAGTACGCCCTGGAGCTCAACCGCCTGATCGAGCTTCAGATGGAGGGCGCGGTCGGCTGACGCCGCCCGCCCTACCGAGCACCTGACACCGTCGTCGTTGAACAGACCAAGGAAGAAATGACTACCCAGGCTTCCGCGCCGCCGCCCAGCACCAAGTCGCAGGCGCTGCGCTCGTACGACGTCGCCGACTTCCCGGCCCTCACCGGCCTGGAGGAGGAGTGGCGCTTCACCCCACTCAAGCGCCTCCGCGGCCTGACCACTGAGGCGCCGGCCGTGGCCGGCGCGGTCCGACACGAGTACGGCGACCTGCCCGAGGGCGTCGCCATCACCCGGGTCGGCCGTGACGACGACCGGGTCGGCAGTGTGCTGACCCCGGTCGACCGGGTCAGCGCGCTGGCCTACGGTGCCGCCGCCGACGCCCTGCTGCTGCGGGTGGCCCCCGACGTGGTGCTTGGCGAGGCGGTGCGGCTGCGGGTGGTCGGCGAGGGTGTCGAGCAGCCGGTCTTCGGTCACACGTTCGTCGAGGTGGGCCGGTTCGCCGAGGCGACGGTGGTGGTGGAGCACGTCGGGTCGGCCACCCTGGCCGACAACGTCGAGGTCGCCGTGGCCGACGGGGCGAAGCTGACCCTGGTCACTGTTGCCGACTGGGCCGACGACGCGGTCCAGGCTCAGCACCTGAAGATCAAGCTGGGTCGGGACGCCAAGGTCATCCACATCCAGGTCACCCTCGGCGGCGACCTGGTCCGGCAGTTCACCAGCGTGGAGTACACCGGGCGGGGCGGCGAGGCCGAGCTGTACGGGGTGTACTTCGCCGATGCCGGCCAGCACCTGGAGCATCGGCAGCTGGTCGACCACAACGTGCCGGACTGCCGCAGCTACGTCGGCTACCGGGGCGCCCTGCAGGGCGAGAGCGCGCACACCGTCTGGGTGGGCGACGTGCTCATCCAGGCCGAGGCGACCGGCACCGACACGTACGAGATCAACCGGAACCTGCTGCTCACCGACGGCGCGCGGGCGGACTCCGTACCCAATCTGGAGATCGAGACCGGCGAGATCGCCGGCGCCGGTCACGCCAGC
This sequence comes from Micromonospora sp. C97, assembly GCF_018070385.1. NCBI lineage: Bacteria > Bacillati > Actinomycetota > Actinomycetes > Micromonosporales > Micromonosporaceae > Micromonospora > Micromonospora sp. C97. Next base: position 50,805 of record NZ_JAGPXU010000030.1, on the reverse strand, counting down.
GCGACCGGCCGCTTCGACGACGAGCAGCTGTTCTACCTGATGGCCCGGGGGATTCCGGAGAGTGAGGCCCGCCGGCTGGTGGTCCGTGGCTTCTTCGCCGAGCTGATCAACAAGATTCCGGTGGAGTCGCTGCGCGAGCAGCTCGGCGACGCGATCGAGGCCCGGCTCACCAAGGCCGGCGCCTGATGATCCGGATCTGCTCGACCGAGGACGTGCCGAAGGGCACCGCGATCAGCGCGGACGTCGACGGCACGCCCATCGCGCTGGTGCACGGCGAGGACGGCGAGTTCTACGCCGCGTACGACGAGTGCTCCCACGCCGCGGTCGCCCTCTCCGAGGGCGAGGTCGACGGCTGCACGCTGGAGTGCTGGCTGCACGGCTCCCGTTTCGACCTGCGCACCGGCGAGCCGACCGGCCTGCCCGCCACCGAACCCGTCCCCGTCTATCCCGTCGACGTTCGCGACGGAGACATCTACCTCAGCCTGACGCCGAGTAATGGAGTGACCCGATAATGAGCACCCTGGAGATCCGCGACCTGAAGGTGTCGGTCAAGCTGCCCGAGGGTGAGCTCAAGCCGATCCTGGCCGGCGTCGACCTGACCGTGAAGTCGGGCGAGACCCACGCCATCATGGGCCCGAACGGCTCCGGTAAGTCCACCCTGGCGTACTCGATCGCCGGTCACCCCAAGTACGAGATCACCGGCGGCACGGTGACCCTCGACGGCGAGGACGTGCTCGCCATGACCGTCGACGAGCGGGCCCGCGCCGGCCTCTTCCTGGCCATGCAGTACCCGGTCGAGGTGCCCGGCGTCTCGGTGGCCAACTTCCTGCGCACCGCGAAGACCGCCATCGACGGCGAGGCACCGAAGCTGCGCACCTGGGGTGGCGAGCTGCGCGGCGCGATGGAGCGCCTCCAGATGGACCCGGCGTTCGCCCAGCGCAACGTCAACGAGGGCTTCTCCGGTGGTGAGAAGAAGCGCCACGAGATCGTCCAGCTGGAGCTGCTCAAGCCGAAGATCGCCATCCTCGACGAGACCGACTCGGGCCTCGACGTGGACGCGCTGCGCGTGGTCAGCGGGGGCGTCAACCGGGTCCGCGACACCGGTGACACCGGCATGCTGCTGATCACCCACTACACGCGGATCCTGCGCTACATCAAGCCGGACTTCGTGCACGTGTTCATCGCCGGCCGGATCGTCGAGCAGGGCGGCCCGGAGCTGGCCGACAAGCTCGAGGCCGAGGGCTACGAGCGGTACGCCGCCGGGGCCGGCACGGCCAAGGCCTGAGTGGGAGAGGCGCTGCCGAGATGACCAGCATCGCGATCCCTTCGGGGATGCCGCAGTACGACGACGCGCCGCGTTTCGACGTGGCCCGGGTGCGCGCCGACTTCCCGATCCTGGACCGGGAGATCAACGGGCATCCGCTGGTCTATCTCGACAGCGCCAACACCTCGCACAAACCCCGGCAGGTGCTCGACGTGCTCGGGGAGCACTACGCGCTGCACAACGCCAACGTGTCGCGCTCGGTGCACACCCTGGGCACCGAGGCCACCGAGGCGTACGAGGGGGCACGGGCGAAGATCGCCGCGTTCATCAACGCGCCGAGCGCCGACGAGGTGGTGTTCACGAAGAACTCCACCGAGGCGATCAACATCGTGGCGTACGCCTTCTCGAACGCCTCGCTGCGTCCGGACGGCGACCCCCGGTTCCGGCTCGGTCCGGGCGACGAGGTGGTGATCTCCGAAATGGAGCACCACTCGAACATCGTCCCGTGGCAGCTGCTCTGCGAGCGGACCGGCGCGACCCTGCGCTGGTTCCCGGTCACCGACCAGGGGCGGCTGGACGAGTCGGGCCTGGAGGACCTGGTCACCGAGCGGACGAAGATCGTCTCGCTGGTGCACATGTCCAACATCCTCGGCACCGTCAACGCCACCTCCCGGATCACCGCGCGGGTCCGTGAGGTGGGTGCGCTGCTGCTGCTGGACTGCTCGCAGTCGGTGCCGCACCTGCCCATCGACGTGGTCGACCTGGACGCCGACTACATCGTCTTCACCGGGCACAAGATGTGCGGTCCGACCGGCATCGGCGTGCTCTGGGGGCGCGGTGAGCTGCTGGCGGCCATGCCGCCGGTCTTCGGCGGCGGTTCGATGATCGAGACGGTCACCATGGCCCGCTCGACGTTCGCGGCGCCACCGGCCCGGTTCGAGGCGGGCACCCCGCCGATCGCCGAGGCGGTCGCCCTCGGCGCGGCGGTCGACTACCTGACCGGCATCGGGATGTCGGCCATCCAGTGGCACGAGAAGGAGCTGACGGCGTACGCGCTGGACGCGCTCGGCTCGGTGCCGGACCTGCGGATCTTCGGCCCGACCGTGCCGGTGGGCCGGGGCGGCACCATCTCGTTCGCGCTCGGTGACGTGCACCCGCACGACGTGGGTCAGGTGCTCGACTCGCTCGGCGTGCAGGTGCGGGTGGGCCACCACTGTGCCAAGCCGGTGTGCAGCCGGTTCGGCGTCCCGGCGATGACCCGGGCCTCGTTCTACCTCTACACCACCACCGAGGAGATCGACGCTCTGGTGGCCGGTCTGGAGCAGGTGCGGAAGGTGTTCGACTGATGCAGCTCGACCAGCTCTACCAGGAGATCATCCTGGACCACTACAAGCACCCGCACGGGCGTGGCCTGCGCGACGCCGACGACCCGGGCGACCGGGTCGCGGAAGCACACCACGTCAACCCCACCTGCGGCGACGAGGTCACCATCCGGGTGGCCACCGACGGCACCGTGCTGCACGACATCTCGTACGACGGGATGGGCTGCTCGATCAGCCAGGCGTCGGCGAGCGTGCTGCACGAGTTGCTGCGCGGTCGGGGCACCGGGGAAGCTTTCGAGGTGCACGAGGCGTTCGTGGAGTTGATGTCCGGACGTGGCCAGGTCACGCCGGACGAGGACGTGCTCGGTGACGGGGTGGCCTTCGCGGGCGTGGCCCGCTACCCGGCCCGGGTCAAGTGCGCGCTACTGCCGTGGATGGCCTTCAAGGACGCTGCGGCCCGCGCCGGTGTGGGCGTGAGCCCGGAGGTGAAGGCGTGACCGTGCGTCAGCGAGCGAATGACACAGTGGTGCCTGGTGGCATCACGAAGCGATGCGGAGGGACGGCATGAGCGAGAACACCGCTACCGAGGCGACGCCGGAGGCCGGTGACACCAGCGTGGTGCCGCAGACCGACGCCGCGACGACCGATGGCGGCGCTGACGCCGCTGCCGCTGCGGGCGGCGTCAGCAAGGCCATGCTCGCCGACATCGAGGAGGCGATGAAGGACGTCGTCGACCCGGAGCTCGGCATCAACGTGGTCGACCTGGGCCTGGTGTACGGCGTACACGTCGACGACGAGAACGTCGCCACCCTGGACATGACGCTCACCTCGGCGGCCTGCCCGCTGACCGACGTCATCGAGGACCAGACCCGGCAGGCGTTGACCACCGGCCCCGGCGGCGGCCTGGTCAACGACATCCGGATCAACTGGGTGTGGCTCCCGCCGTGGGGCCCGGACAAGATCACTGACGAGGGTCGGGACCAGCTCCGCTCCCTCGGCTTCAACGTCTGATCCGAACCACTTCGTCGAGCGCGGCACCCGTCCGGGTGCCGCGCTCGACGTGTTGAACGCCGACGTGAACAAGCACGGGTCGTTCCGGTCTGATCCTGACGGTCAACCGTCAACAGCTCAAGATCGCGCTCGATCATTGACTCAAGATCGCGCTCGATCATTGATGTAGTGGCCTCGGTGCGTCGCCGAGGCCACTACATCCTGGTTCGAGCACGACTTTGGCGGGGCGAGCCGGGCCGAGCCGGGGCGAGCCGGGGCGAGCCGGGGCCGGGGCGAGGGCGCGGCGAGCCGGGGTGGGGCGAGCCGGGGCGGGCGAGCCGGGGCGGGGCGCGGGGGAATTAGGTGGCGGGGGCGCGGGTTCGGCGCGCAGGATGCGCTTGTGATTGAGGCGTACCCGATGCAGGTCCCTGTCCGTGCGGCCACTGCCGTGCGTCGACAGCGGCCGGTTCCCGGACGAGCCTCGACCTGCCACCGACGTCCGTGACCGGGGCGTTCCTCGCCGGCCTGGTCGCCGGTTACGGCGTCGCCATCCCGGTCGGCGCGATCGCGATCCTCATCCTGGGGCTCAGTGCCCGTACCTCGTTTCGGGTCGGTGCGGCCGCGGCGCTCGCCGTGGCGACGGCCGACGGGCTCTACGCGGCCGTCGCCGTGCTCGGCGGTGCCGGGCTGGCCGATGTCATCGCGCCGGTCGCCGGGCCGCTGCGGGTGGTCGCCGCCGTGGTCCTGTTGGGGCTTGCCGGGCACGGCCTCTGGCGGACCTGGTCCGCGCACCATTCGCAGCGGCCACCGGCGGAACGCGCCGGTCGGGGCATGAGCACTCCGGGGCGGGCCTACGCGGCGCTGCTCGGCTTGACCCTGCTGAACCCGATGACGGTGCTCTACTTCGCCGCGCTGGTGCTCGGTCGCAGGGACACGGCCGAATCGGGCGTGGTCCCCATGGCGCTCTTCGTGGCCGGGGTGTTCCTGGCGTCGGCGAGCTGGCAACTGGTCATCGCCGGCGGCGGCACGGTGGTCGGCCGGGCGTTGACCGGGCCGCGTGGCCGGCTGGTCACCGGCCTGGTCTCCAGCGCGCTCATCGCCGCGTTGGCGGTGGCCGCGCTACTGCCCAGCTGAACGGTCGCCGCGCCGTGCACGCGCCACGCTGGTCCGTGCCGGGCCGTGCTGCGTCTTGCCGGGCTGGGCCGTGGCGGGCCGTGCCGTGCCGCGCTGCGCCGCGCCGTGCCGTGCCGTGCCGGGCTGGTCCGTGCCGTGCCGTGCCGTGCCGCGCTGTGCCGGGCTGTGCCGTGCCGCGCTGTGCCGGGCTGGGCCGTGCTGTGGCGGGCCGTGCTGTGGCGGGCCGTGCTACGTCGTGCCGGGCTGGGCCGTGGCGGGCCGCGTCGGGTCGGGTCGGGCTGTCGGGCCGGGGAGCCCGCCCGGGGGTCCGGGCGGGCTCGCGGTGCCGTACGGTCGGGCGGTGACCAGTCGACCCGCAGCCGGCGGAGGTCGGTGGGTCGAGGTCGATCCGGCCCGCGTCGGCCGCTGGGTCGAGGGCTTCGCCGACCGGCACGGCCCGCCCACCACCAGCACACAGGAGTACGGCCTGCTGCTCGCCGCTCCGGACGGGGCGACCGCCGAGCTGTACGCCCCACCGGGCGCGCCGGTCGGCACGGATGTGGCCGGGTTCGTGGCCTCCGCCGTGACGCCGCGCCGGATCGGTCTGCTGCTGGCCCGCAAGGGCGCGGTGGCGATCGGGGTGGCCGAGGGTGCCGACCTCGTCAGCTCCAAGGTGGACACCCGGTACGTGCAGGGGCGCACCGCCGCGGGGGGATGGTCACAGCACCGGTTCGCCCGCCGGCGCGACAACCAGGCGAAGGCCGCGCTGGGCGACGCGGCGGACCTGGCCGTACGACTGCTGTTGCCGGCGGCGGCGACGCTCACCGCGCTGGTCTGCGGTGGTGACCGCAGGGCCGTGGACGGGGTGCTCGCCGACCGGCGGTTGGCCCCGCTCGTGCCGTTGCGGGCAGAGCGGTTGCTCGACGTGCCGGAGCCCCGGCACGCGGTGCTGCTCGCGGCGGTGGGCGCGGCCCGCGCGGTCCGGATCCGGTTGCGCGACCCCGATTGACCTCGCCCTCCGCCGACCAGGTCCCAGGGGAGACGGCCGCCACGCAAAACGGGGTTCCCGCCGTGCTGCCCGGCTGGCGGCCGGAGGATGGGCGCGTGGAGTTTCTGGTTGACATGGTGACGACGGTGCCGCCCGGAACGTCGGACGACGGGGTTGCTGAGATGCGCGCGCGTGAGGCGGCACGCTCGGCCGAGCTGACGGCGCAGGGCAGTCTCCTGCGGCTGTGGCGGCCGCCGCTGGCGCCGGGGGAGTGGCGTACGTGGGGGCTGTTCCGGGCCGACGACGCCGACGAGTTGGAGGCGGTGCTCGCGTCGATGCCGCTGCGTGCCTGGCGGCGCGAGACCGTGACGCCGTTGACGCCGCACCCGAACGACCCGGGTCAACCGCCGCGCTGAGCCTGACGGGGCTCGCCCCGTGGGTCGGTGAGCACGACAGGCACGTTACGCGGCACTCCGCCAACAGGGAGATCATCATGTCCGAGGCCCAGATTCTGCGTACCGTCCTCGACCGGTGGAAGTCGGCTGTCGACGCCCACGAGCCCGATCGGGTCGCGGCGTGCTTCACCGACGACGCGATCTTCCAGGGGTTGCAGCCGTACTCGGTCGGTCGTGCCGGCGTCGCCGCGTACTACGCCGGCCAGCCGCTCGGCCTCACCGCCGCGTACGACGTCCGGGAGATCCGCCGTCTCGCCGACGACGTGGTCCTCGGCTACCTGGAGGTGGAGTTCGGCTTCACCGACCGGCCGGCCCTGACCGTCAACCTCGGTGTGCTGCTGCGGCGGGTAGGCGACGACTGGCTCATCGGCCACTACCAGGTGTCGCGGCTCACCTGACCAGGGAGGCGCCGTCGGCGACAGCGTCTGGTGCCCGAAACAGATCGTGGCAGGCCCGCCGGAGGGGCCTGCCACGATCTCGGAACTGGTCAGAGCTGGTCGGTGCCGAAGGTGTCACAGCTCTTCGGGTCGCCGCGGTCGTAGCCCTGGGTGAACCAGCGCTTGCGCTGCTCGGACGTGCCGTGGGTGAACTGGTCGGGGTTGACCCGCCCGCCGGAGCGTTCCTGGATGCTGTCGTCGCCGATCGCCTCGGCGGCCTGCACCGCCTCGCTGATGTCGGACTGGGTGATGGACGTGAACAGCGGCTCCTGGCCGGTCTTGTCCTTGCTCTCGGTGGCGTGCTTGGCCCAGGCGCCGGCGTAGCAGTCGGCCTGCAGCTCGAGCCGTACGGAGGCGGAGCGGGGGCCACTCTGGTCGCCCTGGCCGGCCTTCGCGTTGGTGCCGAGCAGGTTCTGGATGTGGTGTCCGTACTCGTGGGCGAGCACGTAGGGCTGGGCGAACTCGCCCTTGGCGCCGAACCGGGAGGCCAGCTCGTCGTAGAAGCTCAGGTCGATGTACACCTGCTTGTCGGCGGGGCAGTAGAACGGGCCGACACCCGAGTCGGCCTGCCCGCAGCCGGTGTTCACGGCGGCCTGGAAGAAGTTGGTGTCGGTCGGCTCGTACTTCCCGTTGCCCACCTCCGGGTACGCCTTCTGCCAGTAGGCCTGGATGCTGTTGACGTAGAGCGCGTTGCGGCAGCGCGCGTCGTCGAGGCGCTGCGGGTTGTCGCGCGAGCAGAGCTGCTCCAGGTCGGTGCCGCCGGCCTGACCGCCCTCGTCGCCGTTGGTCATGGCGTTGAGGCCGAAGCCGCCGCCGAGCAGCGCGACGAGCACTGCCACCACGATGCCGATGATGCCGCCTCGACCGCCGCCGCCGGGGATCGGGATGCCGAAGCCGCCGCCGGATCCGCCACCCCGGCCGACGTCGTTGACCTGGGAGGTGTCGATTTCGGCCCGCTCGTTGAGTTCCATGGTGACCCCGATCGCCGTATGCCGGTGAGTGTCTTTTATGTGTTGTTTCGTCCCTCAAGTGCCGGACGGGGTCCGGACAGGCGTTCCCGTACCCGATGATCTTGATCGGTAATCCGGGCGGGCCGCCCGGCGGCGCCCGGTACACTTGTCAGGTGCTGCGCTGCGAAGGCTGAACCGCCCCGCGCCGTCGGGCCCCTTGAGCCCGCCGGCCGTTTCGCGTGCCCCGAGTCAGCCTTCCGAACCCCGAGAGCGAGCCCGCAAACATGATCACTGCCACCGGCCTGGAACTGCGCGCCGGTTCCCGGATCCTGCTGTCCGACACCACCCTGCGCGTGCAGCCCGGTGACCGGATCGGCCTGGTCGGTCGTAACGGTGCCGGCAAGACCACCACGCTGAAGGTGCTCGCCGGTGAGGGGCAGCCGTACGGCGGCCAGATCGACCAGCGCAGCGCCATCGGCTACCTGCCGCAGGACCCACGCACCGGCGACCTGGAGGTCACCGGCCGCGACCGGGTGCTCTCCGCCCGTGGCCTGGACGTGCTGATGGCGCAGATGCAGGAGATCGAGGCCCGGCTCGCCGAGGACGCCGACGAGAAGCTGGTCCGTCGGTACGGCGCGCTGGAGGACCAGTTCGCCGCCCTGGGCGGGTACGCGGCCGAGGCTGAGGCCGCGCGGATCTGCGCCAACCTCGGCCTACCGGACCGTGCGCTCGCGCAGACCATCGGCACCCTCTCCGGTGGTCAGCGTCGGCGTATCGAGCTGGCCCGGATCCTGTTCCGCGACGCGGGCGAGAACGGCGGCGGCATCCTGCTGCTCGACGAGCCCACCAACCACCTCGACGCCGACTCGATCACCTGGTTGCGGGGCTTCCTCGCCAACCACAAGGGCGGCCTGATCGTGATCTCCCACGACGGCGCGCTGCTGGAGTCGGTGGTCAACAAGGTCTGGTTCCTCGACGCCACCCGGTCGGTCATCGACGTGTACAACCTGGGCTGGAAGGCGTACCTGGAGGCCCGCGAGACCGACGAGCGGCGGCGGCGTCGGGAGCGGGCCAACGCGGAGAAGAAGGCCGGCGCTCTGATGGCGCAGGCCGACAAGATGCGGGCCAAGGCCACCAAGACCGTGGCCGCGCAGAACATGGCCCGCCGTGCCGAGAAGCTGATCTCCGGCCTGGAGGAGGTGCGGGTCGCCGACCGGGTGGCCAAGGTGCGTTTCCCCAGCCCCGCGCCGTGCGGCAAAACCCCGCTCACCGCGACCGGCCTGTCCAAGTCGTACGGCTCACTGGAGATCTTCACCGACGTCAACGTGGCGGTGGACCGCGGCTCCCGGGTGGCCATCCTCGGGCTCAACGGTGCCGGCAAGACGACCCTGCTGCGGATGCTCGGCGGGCTGCTCACCCCGGACACCGGCGAGGTGCACGCGGGGCACGGCCTGCGGTTGGGCTACTACGCCCAGGAGCACGAGACGCTGGACGTGGAGCGGACGGTGCTGGAGAACATGCGCGCCGCCGCCGTCGAGCAGTCCGACACCGACCTGCGCAAGATCCTCGGCGCGTTCCTCTTCTCCGGTGACGACGTGAACAAGCCGGCCGGGGTGCTCTCCGGTGGCGAGAAGACCCGGCTGGCGCTGTCCACCCTGGTCTGTTCCGGCGCCAACGTGCTCCTCCTCGACGAGCCGACGAACAACCTCGACCCGGTCAGCCGGGAGCAGGTGCTCGACGCCATCGCCAACTACCCGGGCGCGATCGTCCTGGTCACCCACGACCCGGGTGCGGTGCTCGCGCTCAAGCCCGACCGGGCCATCCTGCTGCCCGACGGCGACGAGGACGCCTGGAGCGACGACCTGCTCGAACTGGTCGAGCTGGCCTGATCGAGGCAGCTCGACGTGCGCTCGACCTCAACGTGCGCTCAAGCTCCGCCTGCGCTCGACCTCGGCGCTGCGGTCAGCCGAGCAGGTCACCCAGCCGGCCGAGCACGCCGGAGCTGACCAGGATCACCAGCCCGATGGCGATGAAGATCGCCGGCACCAGCCAGGCGCCGGCGCGTTCGACGAGCCGGACCACCCTCCGATGCCCGCCCAGCCAGGCCCCGGCCACACACCACAGGGCGATCAGCAGCACGAAGACCAGCAGGAACACGGCGCTGTCGGCCACCCCGAGGGCCCGGAAGACGGGTACGTAGACCGCGACGTTGTCGGCACCGTTCGCGATCGTCACCCCGGCCACGCCGAGCGCTCCGGTGACGACAGCGGGTGGCTCGTCGTCGCCCGAACCCCGCAGTGCGCGTACGCCGAGCGCGATCGGCAGCAGGCCCAGCAGACCCGTCCACGGGTCGGGCACCACCAGGAGCCCACCCGCGATCACCGCGCTGGCCAGCGCGAGCGCGCCGATGCCGAGGTATTGCCCGGCGACGATCTGCCAGGTGCGGGGTTGGCCGGTGGTGCGGGCCGCGACGAAGAACAGCGTCAGGATGACGATGTCGTCGATGTCGGTGGCGGCGAAGACGACGGCCGCTGCGCCCGCGGTGCTCAACAGGTCGATCACGACCGAAGGCTACGGGTCGTCGGCAGCCGCCAGCGTCCAGCGGTGGTACGCCCGGACGACGCGGCGGGCCGGATCGCCAGGATCACTCTATCGGGAAGCTGACATTGCATAGCGTGTCGGTTGGCGAAGAGTTGATATCTGGCGCATGATCGTCCGAGGCGGTCTAATAGGTGGGACCGTATCCGAACCGCACAGTCTGGGACGTGAGGACACAGCATGGCAGCCACTGGCACAGCCACCAGCACTGAGAAGGGTCGCCGGATCGTCGGAGCCGAGCGTCAGACGCTCGCCAAGGACCTGGTAAAGCGGTACACCTCGGGGGAGAGCATCCGCGCGTTGGCGGCCTCGACCGGCCGTTCCTACGGGTTCATCCACCGAGTGCTCACCGAGTCCGGCGTGCAGCTGCGTCAGCGCGGTGGTGCCCGGCGCCGCAAGAAGGCGTGACCCGCCCCCCAGCGTCGTCCATCAGCGCCGCGCCCCGGGACGTCCGGTGACCGCCGAGGCGACCGGGGTTCGGCTGACCTGCGACGGGCCGGTCGCCACGGTGACGTTGTGCCGGCCCGACGTGCTCAACGCCCAGACGCCCGCGATGTGGCGAGCGATGAGCGACTTCTCCCGTGACCTGCCCGGCGATGTCCGGGTGGTGGTGGTCCGCGGTGAGGGTCGGGCGTTCTCGGCCGGCCTCGATCTCGCGGTGGCGGGTGCCTCCGGTCCGGGGTCGTTCGCCGAGTTGGCCACGCTGTCCGAGCAGGAGTGCGCCGAGCGCATCGCGGAGTTCCAGGCCGGTTTCACCTGGCTGCACCGGCCGGACGTGATCTCCGTCGCGGCCGTGCAGGGCCACGCCATCGGTGCCGGCTTCCAGCTGGCGCTCGCCTGTGACCTGCGGGTGCTCTCCGCTGACGCGAAGCTGTCGATGGCCGAGGTGACCCTCGGCCTGGTGCCCGACCTGGCCGGCACGAAGCGCCTGGTCGAGCTGGTCGGCTACGCGCGGGCGTTGGAGATCTGTGCGACCGGCCGCCGGTTGGACGCCGCCGAGGCGGACCGGATCGGCCTGGCCACCCTGGTCGTGCCGCCAGCCGAGCTGGACGGTGCGGTGCGGGACCTGACCGCCGGCCTGCTCTCCGGAGCCCGCGACGCGGTGGTGGAGATCAAGGCGTTGCTCGCGGGCGCGGTCGGGCGGTCGCACGCCGACCAGCAGCGCGCCGAGCGGGAGGCGCAGACCCGTCGGCTGCGTGACCTCGCCGGCACTGGAGAATAGGTAAGGACCGCACGGGAAGATCCGGGTTACGGCTGGGGTTGTCACACTCGTCGGGAGAATTGACCTGACGGTGCGGTCTGCCCGGCAACCCGGAGGTGAGCGATGTCCAACCCGATGTCCGGCGGTGGCATGGCCGGGTGGAGCATGCTCCGGTCGATGCGCAACAGCGACGAGGTCTCCACCCACCGCCTCAAGCGGGGGGTGGCCCGCCGCATCGTGGCCTTCGCGCGCCCCTACCGACGCGACATCGTCATCTTCCTGATCACCGTGGTGCTGGCGGCCGTCATCGGCGTGGCCACACCGGTGCTCGCCGGCGACGTCATCAACGCGATCAACCGGGGCGGCGACGAGGCCGGCCGACTCGTGGTGCGGCTGGCCCTGTTCATCGCCGCGCTGGCGGTCGCCGACGCACTGCTCTCACTGGCCCAACGGTGGTATTCGGCCCGGATCGGCGAGGGCATCATCTTCAACCTGCGCACCCGGGTCTACGACCACGTGCAGCGGATGCCGTTGCAGTTCTTCACCCGTACCCAGACCGGGGCGCTGGTCAGCAGGCTCAACAACGACGTCCTCGGCGCCCAGCGGGCGTTCACCTCGACGTTGTCCGGCGTGGTCAGCAACGTCATCCAGTTGGTGCTCACCGCGGCGGTGATGTTCACCCTCTCCTGGCAGATCACCGCGCTCTCGCTGGTGCTGCTCCCGATTTTCATCATTCCGGCCCGCCGGGTCGGTCGGCGGCTGGCCGAGATCACCCGGGAGTCGTACAACCTCGACGCCAAGATGAACGCGACCATGACCGAACGCTTCGGGGTGGCCGGCGCACTGCTGGTGAAGCTCTTCGGTCAGCCCGAGATCGAGGCCCGCCGGTTCGCCGGGCGGGCCGAGCGGGTCCGCGACATCGGCATCCAGTCCGCCATGTACTCCCGCACCTTCTTCGTGGCGATGCTGCTGGTCGCCTCGCTGGCGCAGGCGCTGACCTACGGCCTCGGCGGCTGGCTCGCGGTGACCGGCGGTGTCAGTGCGGGCACCGTGGTGACCCTCGCGTTGCTGCTCACCCGCCTGTACGGTCCGCTCACCGCGCTTTCCAACGTCCGGGTGGACGTGATGAGCGCGCTGGTCTCCTTCGACCGGGTCTTCGAGGTGCTCGACCTCAAGCCGGGCATCGTGGAGAAGCCCGACGCCGTGGCGGTGCCGCGTGGCAGCGGCCGGGTCGACTTCCGGGACGTGCGGTTCCGCTACCCGAGCGCCGCCGAGATCTCCCTCGCCTCGCTGGAGGAGGTCGCCACCCTCGACCGGACGATCAACGAACCGGTGCTCAAGGGCGTCTCGTTCAGCGTCGAGCCGGGGCAGATGGTCGCACTGGTCGGCCCGTCCGGGGCGGGCAAGTCGACGCTGTCGATGCTCATCTCCCGGATCTACGACGTCAGCGACGGGCAGGTGCTGGTCGGCGGTGTGGACGTACGCGACGCGACGCTCGCCTCCCTGCGTGACGAGATCGGTGTGGTCACCCAGGATTCGCACCTGTTCCACGAGACGATCGCCGAGAACCTGCGCTACGCCAAGCCGGACGCCACCGACGACGAGATCTGGGCCGCGCTGGCCGGAGCGCAGGTCGCCGACCTGGTCCGGTCGCTGCCCGACGGGCTGGACACCACAGTGGGGGAGCGCGGCTACCGGTTCTCCGGCGGCGAGAAGCAGCGCATCGCCATCGCCCGCCTGCTGCTCAAGGCCCCGTCGATCGTGATCCTCGACGAGGCGACCGCACACCTGGATTCGGAGAGCGAGGCGGCGGTGCAGCGTGCGCTGTCGGTGGCGCTGACCGGGCGGACCGCCCTGGTGATCGCGCACCGGCTCTCCACAGTGCGCGACGCCGACCAGATCCTCGTTCTCGACGGCGGGCGGATCGTCGAGCGGGGGCGACACGACGAACTGGTGGCGGTCGGCGGGCTCTACGCCGAGCTGTACCGGACCCAGTTCGCTGTCGCCGACTCGCCCACCCCGTTCGTCGACGCGACCGGCCCCGAGCCGGTGGTCATGCCACTGGGCACGTACGTCGCGGACGAGGCCATGCCGCCCGCCGCCGCCAACTGACGGCTGCCGGCCTTGATCGACTCGGGTTCCCTGAAGTCGGGGTGTCCTGGTCGCGTTGACCGCCCGACTTCCTGAAAACCGAGTCGATCAAGGGGCGGTTACCTCGGTGGCCTCCCGCAGCTCGGCGAACGCCAGGCCCAGCGTGACCGGGGTGAAGTGGGCGTTCAGGCCGCTCGGGTTGGGCAGCACCCACAGCCGCGCCCCGGCCAACGACTCCGGTTGCGGCCCGAAGGTCGCCTTGGGCCGTTGGAAACCGATCCGGTACGCGGTCACCCCCACCACCGCCACCCAACGCGGCCGGTACCGGGCCACCTTGTCGGTCAGGATCGCCGCGCCGTCGAGGAGTTCCTCGGTGCTGAGCTCGTCCGCGCGGGCGCTGGCCCGGGCGGCCATGTTGGTGATGCCGAGCCCGAGCGCGGGCAGCTCGCCCTGTTCGCTGGGGTGCAGCAGTCGGGGAGTGAACCCGCCCCGGTGCAGGGCAGGCCAGAACCGGTTGCCGGGCCGGGCGAAGTGCCAGCCGGTGGCAGCCGACCAGAGGCCGGGGTTGATGCCGACGAAGAGCACCGCCAGCCCCGGCGCGAGCACGTCGGGGATGGTCCGGTCAGCGGCCGCCGCCAACTCCGCCCGGGTCGGCCCGGCCGCTCTGTCGGTGCGAGCCGGCTTCGACGGTGTCACGGCCCGGGTTTGCCGGGCCCTGTCGGGGGTCACAGCCCGCGTAGAGCGCCGCCGTCGACCGGCACTGTGATCCCGGTGAGGTAGCTCGCGGCGGGGGAGAGCGCGAACGCGGCCACCCGACCGAACTCGGCCGGGTCGCCGATGCGGCGCAGCGGGATGCCGGCCTCCGCCTCGGCGCGGGCCCGCTCCGGGTCGCCGGTCGCTCCGAACAGCTCCCGGTTGCGATCGGTCATGATCCGGCCGGGCAACAGGCCGACCACGCGGACGCCCCGAGGGCCGTAGTCGTCGGCGATGTCCTTGGCGGCCCCGACCAGGCCGGGCCGCAGACCGTTGGAGATGCCGAGACCGGGCACCGGGCCACGCGCCGAGGTGGAGAGCACCAGCCCGATCGCGCCGCCCTCGGGCAGGGCGTTGGCGACAGTGCGTACGGCACGGATGGTGCCCAGGAAGACCGTCTCGAAGGAGAGCCGCCACTGCTCGTCGGTGACCGCTGCGGCGTTGCCGGGCGGTGGCCCACCGACCGAGATCAGCGCGCCGTCGAGCCGGCCGAAATGCTGCTGGGCGGCGGCGACGAGCTGCCCCGGGGTCTCCGGGTCGGCCAGGTCGCCGGTCAGCCCGACGGCGTGCTCCGGCCCACCCAGCTGCTGCGCGGCGGCGGCCACAGCGTCCGCGTCCCGGGCTGAGAGGACCACCCGTGCACCGTCGGCGACCAGGCACTGCGCTGTCGCGAAACCCAGGCCGCGGGAGGCGCCGGTGAGGACGTACACGCGGTCGGTCAGTCCGAGATCCATAATGCCGATCCTGCCGCATCCGAAACGCCGTCGCCAGCACGGGTGGGTACCCGCGGGGCGGGGCGCAGCAGGCGTACCCGGCCGGCGATCTGCACCGCGACGGCCCCGCCGGCGCGGCCCACCGCCGGCAACCGGCGCGGACGTGGCGCCCGCAGCCCGTCGTAGCGCAGGAGCGCCTCCCGGGCGGCCAGCTCCTCGGCGGCCGGCGGCGGCAGCGCACGTTCGGCGTGCAGCGCGCGGGCCAGGTCCCAACCGTCGCGCAGCGACCCGGCGGTGGGTCGCCGCTCGGCCCAGCCGGCGAAGGTCGTCGTCCACCTGGCACCGAGGCTGGCGGCGAGCAACGGCCAGTGCCGGGCGACGGCACCGGCCCGTTTGCGCAGCAGGGCCGCGCGGGTGGCGGCCAGCGGGCCGGGTGCGAACCCCGGCGGGGGTGGCCCTCCGGCGACGAGCGCGGCGACCAGTTCGGCCTGCCGTTCGGCGAGCCCGGCGCGGGGCGCGGCTGCCAGGTCGCCGTGGGGCGCGCCGGTCATGTGACGGCCGGGAAGCCCGCGGCGGCGGCGAGGGCGTCCAGTTCGGCGCGGAGTTCAGCGGCCGGCGGGTAGTGGCCGTCGCGTTCCAGCAGCAGCGCCGGTGGCCGCTGCCGGGCGCAGAGCGCGCCGACCAGCTCCAGCACCGCTGGCGGAACCGGGTCGGTGTGGGTGTCGTGGTAGAAACCGCCGTGCTCCGCGCCGCCGGCCACATGGGCGTACGCGATCCGCTCCAGCGGCAGACGGTCCAGCAACGCCAGCGGGTCGGCGCCCCGGTTGCGGGCGTTGGCGTGCACGTTCGCCACGTCCAGCAGCAGCAGGGCCCCGGTCCGGTCGAGGATCTCGGTGAGGAAGTCCGCCTCGTCCAGCTCGTCGTCGGGCCAGTCGACCAACGCGGCGATCGGTTCCAGCGCGATGGGCACCGGCAGGTCGGCCTGGGCCCGCGCCACGTTGGCGCAGACCGCGTCGACGGCTTCCCGGCTGCGCGGCAGCGGCAGCAGGTGCCCGGCCTCCAGACCGCCGGCCCTGACGAACGCGATGTGTTCGCTGATCAGCGGGGCGTCCAGGCGTTGCGCCACCGCGGCCAGGTGGCCGACCCGGGCCGGGTCGACCGGCTCGGCGCCGCCGAGGGAGAGCCGCACCCCGTGCGGTACGACTGTCACCGCGCGTTCCCGCAGCTGTGTCAGCCCGGGTGGGAGCGGCCCGGACGCGGGCACCCCCTCGGCCACCACTTCGACGAAGCGCAGGCCGGGCAGGTCGGCCACGAAGCCGGCGATCTCCGGACGCCAGCCGATGCCGACCCCGGACGGGCCGGTCATCCGCCGCACCCCCCGCCGCCGCACCCGCCACCACCGCCGCAGGAGCTGCCACCGTCTCCACCGGAGCTGTCCCCGCCGCCGGAGGACCCGTCGGACCCGCCCGTCCATCCGCTGCCGGAGGCGGCCTGGCGCTGAATCTCGGCCTGTTCGGCGAAGCCCGGGTCGAGTGCCCAGAGCGAGGCGGTGCCGTACAGGGCGACGCCCATCGCCGCGCCGGCCGCCCCGTAGGTGGCGTAGGCGGGTGCGGAGGCGGGCGCGAGGTGGGTGTGCTCGCGGCGGACGGAACGCACTGCCGATCGACCGGCCCGGGTGAGCATGGGCGCCCGGCGCAGCACGAGCGTGATGATCAGCAGCGGAACCAGTGTCAGCAGCAGGTAACCGACCGGGTGACCGTTGAACAGGCCGGAGACCAACCGGAGCACACCGAGGCCCAGCAGGGCGATCAGGATCGTGGCCCAGAAGCGGGCGCGGGCGCGCTGCGCGTCGTCGGTGAGCAGTCCGCGTTGCTCCAGGCCGTTGCGGATCTGGTGCAGCGCGGTGCGTACCCGCTCGTCCTGCGGGAGGTCCCCGACCCGGGCGTGCTGGTGGGCCGCCCAGTGGATGGCCTGATCCAGCGGGGTGAGCCCGGTCGGCGCGGCCCCGACGGTGGTCAGCCGGCGGTCCGGTCGCACGCCGATCGCTCCGCTGGCGCGCAGCCCGCCGAGCGCGGCGTGTACGGCCAGCCGAGGCCCCCCGTTGAGGTACGCGACCTGCTGGGGCCCGAGGGGGTCGGTGGTCATGGCGCCGGTCGATCCGGCGGCGAGCCGGACCCGGTGGTACGCCGCGATCACCACCACCAGGATGGCCGCTGCGAGGTAGTACCGGAGGAAGGTCGGGCCGGAGATGCCCCAGGTGTCACCGGACGCGGCGTGGACGCTCATCGACTGCTCCTGTCACCGGAGGGGATCGGCGGCCCCATTGTGGAGCAGCCTCGCCACGGTCGACCGACCGGTGCCCGCGCGGTCAGTGCCGGCGGACCGCCTCCTCGACCAGGTCGAGCACCGGGCCCAGGTCACCGGCCGGTCGACCCATGGCCAGGTGCAGCACCAGACCGTCGTAGGCCAGCTCCAGGAACTGGGCCAGCACGTCGATCGGTACGTCCTCACGCAGCACCCCGGCGTCGCGCTGGCGGGCCAGCCGGTCCCGGGTCGCCTCCGCGATCGCGGCGGACCGCTCGGCCCACCGTTTGGCGAACGCGGGGTCGGTGCGCAGCCGCCGGGAGACCTCCAGTTGGCTGCCCAACCAGCCGGTGGTGTCGGGGGAGACGGCGCGGGCCAGCAGATCGCGCATCACCTGCACCAGACCGTTGCGGGCCACCGTCTCGACCATGGCCGCGGCGTCGTCCTCGGCGACGGCCAGGAAGAGCGAGTCCTTGTCGCGGAAGTGGTGGAAGATCGCGCCGCGGGACAGACCGGTGGCCTCCTCAAGGCGGCGTACGGTCGCGCCCTCGTAGCCGAGCCGGGCGAAACACGCCCGGGCGGCGGCGAGGATCTCCTGCCGGCGCGCGTCGAGCTGGTCCTGACTTACTCTGGGCACACGTCGATCGTCGCAGGTCAACCCGGGGCACGCAAACCGTACGTACGGCTTGGGATGGTGCCGTTTACCATCGCCCGGTGACCCAGCCCCACACCGTGCCCAGCTCCCCGCTGACGGTGGCCACCGTCCAGGCCACCCCCACGCCGGGCGACGTCGCCGGCAACGCGCTCGTCGCCGCCGACCTGGTCCGCCAGGCGGGCGAACGGGGCGCCCGGGTGGCAGTCCTGCCGGAGTTGTTCCTCTGCGCGTACCACCCGCCGGCCCTCGCCGCCGACCCGGCCGGCACGGACGTCGCCGCCGATCAGGGCGGGATGGTCGCGGATCCCCGGCTCGACCCGCTGCGCGTCGCGGCGCGCGAGGCCGGCGTCACCGCGCTGGTGGGCGCGGCCGTGCGGCACCCGGACGGCCGGCGGACCATCGCGGCGCTGGTGGTCGACCGGGCCGGCGAGGTGCGGGTCGGTTACGACAAGCAGCAGTTGTGGGGTGACGAACGGGAGCTGTTCGTCCCCGGCGATCGGGGTGCCACGCTGCTCGTCGACGACTGGCGGCTCGGGCTGGGCATCTGTTATGACGGTTGTTTCCCGGAGCACGGCCGGGCCGCCGCCCTCGACGGCGCACACGCCTACCTGTGCCCGAGCGGGTACCTGACCGGCTCCGAACACCGCCGGGATCTCTACTACGCCGCGCGGGCCCTGGACAACACGATGTTCGTGGTCTTCGCCAACGCGGTCGGCGGCGTCGACCCGTGGCGGTTCAACGGTGGCGCGGCCATCTACGACCCGGAGGGGCGGGTGCTGGCTCGCGGGGCCGACGACGGCACGGCGGTGCTCGTGGCGTCGCTGGATCCGGCCGTGCTCGCGGCCACCCGGGCGGCCCACTCGATGCTCGTCGATCGGCTGCCGGAGCAGGGCGGCGCGCGGGTGTCGATGCCTGGCTGAGCCCTTCGTCAGGTCGATACCCGCCGCATCTGTTGGCGGACACGTCGGTCCCGTAGGGTGCCCGAGTGCCACTGCTCCTGCTGGACCTGGACAACACCCTGCTGGATCGGGCCGGGCCGTTCCGCCGCTGGGGTGAGCGCTTCCTGGACAGCATCGGCGCGCCCCACACCGACATCGACTGGCTGGTCTCCATCGACGCCGACGGCCTGACCGACCGCTGGGACCTCGCCGACGCCATCCGGGACCGCTACGAGCTGCGCATTCCCTCGATCGACCTGGTGGAGGAGCTGCACGACGGGGTGGTGGCGCAGACCCGGCTCGACCCGCTGACCGCCTGCGCGCTGCGGATCGCCGACGACGCCGGCTGGGTGCCGGTGGTGGTCTGCAACGGCACCGTACGCGTCGAGGACGCCAAGATTCGCCGGACCGGGCTGGACCAGTACGTCGCCGACTGGGTGATCTCCGAAGAGGCCGGCGTCAGCAAGCCCAACCCGAGAATCTTCGCGCTCGCCGCCCAACGGGTGCGGATGCCGCTGCGCGGGTCGTGGGTGATCGGCGACAGCCCGGAGGCGGACATCGGCGGCGCTGCGGCCGTCGGGCTGCCCAGCGTCTGGCTGCACCGTGGGCGCACCTGGTCGGACGTCCGGTTCGCGCCGAGCCGCACCGTGGACGGGTTGATCGCCGCGGTCGCCACCGTCCTCGCCCGCTGAGGGTTCGCGCACTGGGCTCGGTTATTCGGTTGACCGGTCGCCGTGCTGCGACGAGCATTGTCCGCGCATCGTGCGTCCCGGGTGTGTGCCCGGTCGAGGAGAGGGGGTCGGTCATGGCCGTCTTCGCAGGTCGCTTCCAGCTGCCTATCTCAGCCTCGACCAAGGGAACCTCACCACAGTGCGCGATCATGATCTTCCGGCGCTTGAGCGCCGAACCCGCGGCAAGAGCCGCTTCGACGACGACGAACCGCAGTTTCTGAAGCGCGGGCGGCCCACCGAGCCGCTCGCGGACCCGGACAGCGAGCCCGACCCGGACACCGGCGAGCGCTGGTCGTCCTGGGACGACGCCGTGCACGGGCCGCAGCCGCACCCGGCCTGGCTGGTCACCGAACTGGCCGCCAAGGACACCGAGCTGGGTGTGCTGAAGACCGGCAAGGAGGCGGACGTCCACCTGGTCCGTCGGGCGGTGCCCGACACCGACCGGTCCTGTCTGCTGGCGGTGAAGCGCTACCGCGATCCCGAGCACCGGCTGTTCCACCGCGATGCCGGTTACCTGGAGGGCCGTCGGGTGCGCCGGTCCCGGGAGAACCGGGCGATGGCCGGCCGGACGGCGTTCGGCCGGCAGATGATCGCCGGGCAGTGGGCGGCGGCCGAGTTCGCCGCGCTGAGCCGGCTCTGGGAGATCGGCGCCGGCCACGACCGGATCGCCGTGCCGTACCCGGTGCAGTTGCGGGGCACCGAGTTGATGCTGGAGTTCGTCGGTGACGCCGAGTCGGGGGAGGCGGCGCCGCGACTGGCCCAACTGCGTCCCGGCCCGGCCGAGCTGAGTGACCTGTGGGCCCAGTTGGTGGAGGCGCTGCGGGTGCTGGCTCGGGCCGGCTACGCGCACGGCGACCTGTCGCCGTACAACCTGCTCGTGCACCAGGGGCGGCTGGTCGTGATCGACCTGCCGCAGGTGGTCGACGTGGTGGCGAACCCGCAGGGGCCGGAGTTCCTGGCCCGCGACGTGCGGGTGGTCGCCGCCTGGTTCGCGGCCCGGGGCCTCCCGGGCGAGCAGGCCGACAGCGGTCGGTTGACCGGAGAGCTGCTGCGCGAGGCGGGCCTGCGCTGACCGGAGCGGGGCGGGCGACCCGGTCGCCCCACCCGCCGCGCTGGCTATTGCAGGTAGCGCTCCACCTCGGGCTTGGGGCGTTCGCCCTGGGCGTCCGGGTCGCCGTGGGTGTCCCGGGCGGCCCGCCGACGGCGCAGCAGGTCCCAGCACTGGTCGAGGGACTCCTCCAGGGCGCGCAGGCGCTCGCTGGCCTCGCCCTCGGTGCCCGACTCGTGGGCCTGGGCCTCGGCCCGCAGCTTGTGCTCCTCGTCGACCAACTCGGAGATCCGGTTCAGGATGGTCTTGTCGTCCATGCCCCAGAGCCTGGCACAGGGTGCCGGGCGTCGCCCGGATTCGGGGGTACCGGTGCGTTCCGGGTCACTGACCGGCACCGACCGGGCCGGCCTCGCCGGGCTGGTGCCGGTGCCGCAGGGACCGCCTCGGCGGGCCCGGGCCGTGGCGCCCCGCGTACCGGCCTTATCGTCCTGCTGAGTGTCCACTCAGGATTCACCAAAACGAAAATATCGACGCCGGTAGGTTTGTGTAGACGGAAATTGCGCTGTCCGCAAGTCTGGAGGTACCCCTCGTTTGGTGAGATGCTTCCCGTCGGCCCAGAAGGTGAAAGTTTCATCAGCCTGTCCGACCGAAGTGGATCGCTGCGGTCGACGGGACGACGAGGAGACGTGGTTCGATGTCGCAGGTGTCCGAGGCGCGCTCCGCCACCGTCAGCACCGAGCCCCGGACGATCCCGGCACGACGCGCGCTGCCCGCGCTGGTCCGTGATCCGCTGGGCGCGCTCGTCGACTTCGCGGATGCCGCCGGCGGTGAGGTCGTCCGGCTCAACCTCGGCTCGTTCCGCCCCTACCTGGTCAGCCATCCTGAGCACCTGCAACGCGTCCTGCGCGACAACGTTGCCAACTACATCCGGGACGGCGACGGGCTGCTCTGGCGACCCGTTCGCCGGATCGTCGGTGACGCCATCCTGGTCGCCGAGGGTGCGGTCTGGGAGTCCAGCCGAGGCGCGCTGCAGCCGTTGTTCACCGCCAAGCGGGCCGAGACGCTCGTCGACAAGATGGCCGAGGCGATCAACGAGGCGGTCGACGAGTGGCTCGAACCGGCCCGCACCGGTCGCCCGATCGACGGCGGCGCCGAACTGACCCGGATCGTCCTGCGTACCACCATGCGGGTGCTCTTCGCCGACCGGATCTCGGTCCCCGACGCGCTGCGGATCAGCGCCGCGCTGGACACCCTCACCACCGCGATGCTCCCGCGACTGGTGATGCCCGCCGTGCCGTACGCGGTGCCGATGCCCCGCGACCGGCAGTTCCGCGAGGCGGTGCGCACCATCGACGAGGTGGTGCTGCCGATCATCCGGCAGGCCCGGGCCCACCCCACCGACGGCGACGACATCATCTCCACCCTCTGCCGGCCGCGCGCCGACGGCAGCGAACCCGACGAGTACGCGATCCGCGGCGACGTGGTCGCGATGTTCTCCACCGCCACCGAGACCACCATCGCCCTGCTCTCCTGGCTGTGGCCGGTGCTGGCGTCCCGCCCCGACGTGGCCGAGCGGATGACCGACGAGATCGAGCAGGTGGTCGGCGCCGAACGGGTCGGCCGCGAGCACCTGCCCCAACTGCGCTACGGCCGGATGGTGCTCGACGAGATGCTGCGGCTCTACCCGGCGGGTTGGATGATCCCGCGCACCGCGGTCGGCGACGACATGCTCGGCGGGGTGCGGATCAAGGCCGGCGGCACCGTGCTGGTCAGCCCGTACGTGACCCAGCGGATGTCGACGTTCTGGGACAACCCGTCGCTCTTCGACCCGGAGCGGTTCGCGCCGGAGCTGCCCCGGCGGCGTTACCGGTACTCCTACTTCCCGTTCGGCGGGGGCCCGCACCAGTGCCTCGGGCAGTACCTGTTCCTGCTGGAGGCCCAACTCATCGTCAGCACCGTGCTGAGCCGCTACCGCTTCCGGCTGCGCGAACCGGTGGGCCTCACCCCTCGGATGGGTGCCTCCCTGCAACCCAAGCAGCGTGCCGAGGTCATCCTCACCGCGGTCGAGCGCCCGGCCGCATCGTGACCGAGACCCCGCGACCGGCACCGGCAGCTCATGACGCGATCGCCGAGCAGGGGCGGGTGTGCGCGCTCGCCGTGCGGGGCGTACGCGACCTGCAGGAAGTTACCGCCGACCATCCCGAGCTGTTCGACGCCGCGCCGTTCGACCCGGCGCTGCTCAGCTCGGTGGCCACCACCGTCGCCTTCATCGCACCCTGGCACAGTGCCGCCGAACTGCGGATCACCACCCGTACCGTGCTCTGGGTCTTCGCCACCGACTGGCAGGTCGACTACCTCGCCCGGTCCGTCGACGACATCCGGAAGGTGGTGACCGACTGCCTCGCGGTGGCCGACGGCGCCACGCCGGCACCCGGGCGGCACCTGGCCCGGCTGCTGGCCGACCTGCGCGACGAGCTGGCCACCGTGCCGGCGTTCGCCCGGCTGCGCCCGATCTGGCGCGACGAGCTGGCCCGGATGCTCGCCGCCATGGCCCGGGAGTGGGACTGGAAGAACCTGCCGACCGACCCGACCACCGGGCGACGCCTGCCGGACCTGGACCGCTACCTGGACAACGCCGACAACTCCGGCAGCTCCTTCGTCAACGTCACCCACTGGATCGCCACCGGCGACGAGAAGACCCTCGCCCAGTTGACCGACCTGCTGGACGCCGGACGTGGCGTGCAGCGGGTGCTGCGGCTGGTCAACGACCTCGCCACCCAGGGGCGCGACGCCGAGTGGGGTGACCTGAACGCCCTCTCGCTGGTCGACGACCCGGCGCAGGTGCACGACCGACTGGCCGAGCTGACCGCCCGGTCCCGGGGGGACCTGGCCGCCCTCGCCGAGCGGTGCCCCCGCCAGGCGGATTACCTCAACCGGCAGATCTCCTTCACCGGCGGCTTCTACCAGCTGTCGGACTTCTGGGGGGTGCGTGATGAGTGACGGTGCCACCCGGGTGTTCGTCGACGCGGCGGCCGCGGCCGACCCGGTCGCCGACGCCGCCCGCGAGCTGATCGCCGGGCTCGGCCTGCGGCCGTGGGGGCAGGTCGCCGCCTCGGTGTACGAGACCGGCCGGCTGGTCGCCGTCGCTCCCTGGCTGACCGGGCACCACCAGCGGATCGCGTTCCTGGTGCGCAGCCAACGCCCGGACGGGGCGTGGGGCCCACCCGAGGGGTACGCGCTGGCGCCGACGCTGAGCGCAACCGACGCGTTGCTCGCCGCGCTGGCCGACGGCCGGACCGGAACGGAGCTGCTCGCCCC
The DNA here is from genome assembly GCF_018070385.1 of Micromonospora sp. C97. Lineage (NCBI taxonomy): Bacteria > Bacillati > Actinomycetota > Actinomycetes > Micromonosporales > Micromonosporaceae > Micromonospora > Micromonospora sp. C97. The sequence goes on along the minus strand of NZ_JAGPXU010000030.1, from coordinate 26,936 downwards.
GGTGGCCGGTGGGCTCGGCGCGCTCGCCGACATGCTGCTCCGCGCCGACGCCCGGACGCTGCCGGACACCCCCGCGTTGGACCTCATCGTTCCGGCGCTGGTCGACACGATCAACGACCGGCTCGCCGGGCTGGAGCGGGCGGTCGCCGACCGGCTGCCCCGCCCGCCGTTGCCGCTGCCCGCCGGGTTGCACCGGGACCGGCTGCGCGCGGTGCGGTCCGCGGTGGCCGCCGGAGCGACGCTGCCACCGAAGGTGGCCCACTTCTACGAGCTGCTGGACGCGGTACCGGCCGACGCCGGCCCCACCCTCACCGCGGTTGGCGCCTCACCCGCGGCGACCGCGGCCTGGCTGACCGCCGTCGGGCCGGCCGCCGGCCCCGCCGCGCACGCCTTCCTGCGGACGTTGATCCGTGACGGGGGTGGCCCGGTGCCCTGCCCGGCACCGATCACCGTCTTCGAGCGAGCGTGGGTGCTGAGCGGCCTGCGCCGCGCCGGCATCGCCGTCAACCCGCCGGCCTCCGTGCTGGAGAGCCTGACCGCCGCCACCGCCGGCCAGGGCATCGCCACCGGTGACGGTCTGCCGACCGACGCCGACACCACGTCGGTGTCCCTCGACGCGTTGGCCCGGCTCGGCCATCCGGCGGACCCGGCCAGCCTGTGGGCGTACGAGACGGCCGACGGTTTCTGCACCTGGCCGGGGGAGGACGGCTTCTCGGTCACCACCAACGCCCATGTGCTGGACGCTTTCGGCCAGCACCTGACCCGGCAGCCGGGCGCGGACGCGCGCTACCGCCGGGCCGTCGACCGGCTGAGCTCGGTGCTGGCCGGGCATCAGCGCGCGGACGGCGCCTGGCAGGACCGGTGGCACGCCTCGCCGTACTACGCCACTGCCTGTTGCGTGCTGGCGCTCGCCGAGTTCGGGCGCGGTGCGGCCGCCGCCGAGGCGGTGGACCGGGCTGCTGGCTGGGTGCTGAACAGCCAGCGCCCGGACGGCTCGTGGGGGCGGTGGGACGGCACCGCCGAGGAGACCGCGTACGCCCTGCAGGTGCTGTTGGCGGTGCCGACGACGGTGCCCCGGGTCGACGACGCGGTCGCCCGTGGGCACGCCTACCTGCACGAATCCGCCACCCGGGACCACCGTCCACTGTGGTATGGCAAAGAGCTGTACTGTCCGACAGTGATCGTTCGCGCGGCGGTGCTCGCCGCCTGCCGGTTGGCCACCGATCGGGTCTCCGGCGTGGACCGATCGGTGGTGGATTGCGGTTACCAGGCTACAAAAACAACAACTTGAGGGGTTGTGTGGACACTGCTAGCGTACGCAGAGCCTCAGCCCCGGATGCCCCACCATGGTGGGACGTCGCCCCCTCTGATCATTCGTTGATGAGCTGAGTCAACGCCCGGCCTGGGACGGTTCAATGCGTTCTCGCGGTACGAGTATCCGCACCAAGGTTGTCGCCCTGCTGCTCTCCCTGGTCGCGCTGTGGATGTTCGCGGCCTGGGTGACCCTGCGCGACGGCTTCAACCTGCTCGGTGTCCAGGTGATCAACAGCAAGGTCTACGCGCCGACCGAGCCGTTGTTGCAGGAGCTCCAGTTGGAGCGGCGGCTAACCCAGGCGTACCTGAGCAACCCCGAGGCCGCGCAGCGGACGGCGCTCGAAGCCGAGCAGCGCAAGAGCGCGGGGCTGGCCGCCGACTTCGCCGACTCGGTGCGTGACTGGCAGGTCGACATCGCCGGCAGTTCCGCACTGGACACGCAGCTCGGTCTGACGATCGCTCAGGTCAACGCGTTGGAGCAGACCCGCGCCGAGGTGCTGGACCGCAAGATCGACCGGGTCGCCGCCGCCGAGGCGTACACCTCCGCGATCGAGTCGATCTTCCAGATCTACGACGTGACCGGCAGCCTGGACGACAAGCAGATCGCCGGCGAGGCGGCAGCCCTGATCCAGCTCAACCGGATGAAGGAGCTGATCTCCCAAGAGGACGCGCTGCTCAGCGGGCTCTTCGGCAACGGCCGGATGAGCGGGCCGGAGTACGCCCGCTACGTCAGCCTGGTCGCCGCCGAGCGGTTCCTCGGCGACGAGGTCCGGACCCGCCTCGCCGACGCCGACGAGCGCCGCTTCCGGCAGCTCGTCAGCGGGGAGGCGTTCACCAGACTGCGCGCCGTACAGGACAGCATCATCCGCGAGGGCCGGCCGTCGACCCAGCTACCGATCGGCGCCGAGCAGTGGCGGGGCACCGTCGAGCCGGCGTTGACCGAGGTGAACGACGCCGTCACCGCCGGCGGTGAGGGCATCGTTGATCGAGCCACCGGCGTGGCCGTGATGGTCGTCGTCCGACTGGTGCTCGCCACCGGTCTGGGTCTGCTCGCCGTCATCGCCTCCGTCGTCATCTCGATCACCACCGCGCGGAACCTGCTGCGCCAGCTGGACCGGCTGCGGGAGGCCGCCTGGCAGCTCGCCGACGAACGGCTGCCCCGGGTGGTGGAGCGGCTCGGGCGCGGCGAGGAGGTCGACGTGGCCACCGAGGCGCCCCCGCTGGAATTCGGCACCGACGAGATCGGGCAGGTCGGTAAGGCGTTCAACGCCGTTCAGGAGACCGCGCTGCGGACCGCCGTCGAGCAGGCCGACCTGCGTCGCAACGTCCGCGAGGTCTTCCTCAGCCTGGCCCGACGCACGCAGGCACTCGTACACCGTCAGCTCACCCTGCTCGACGCGATGGAGCGCCGCGAACACGACGCGGAGGAGCTGGAGGACCTGTTCCGGGTCGACCACCTGGCCACCCGGATGCGACGCAACGCGGAAAACCTGATCGTGCTCTCCGGCTCCACCCCCGGTCGGGCCTGGCGGCGCAACGTCCCGATGGTCGACGTGGTGCGCGGCGCCGTGGCCGAGGTGGAGGACTACACCCGGGTCAACGTGCTGCCGCTCGGGCCGGTCTCGCTCGCCGGCCGCGCGGTCGGCGACGTCATCCACCTGCTGGCCGAGCTGATCGAGAACGGCCTGTCGTTCTCCCCGCCACACACGACCGTCGAGGTCCGCGGCCAGCTGGTCTCCAACGGGTTCGCCCTCGAGATCGAGGACCGGGGCCTCGGCATGAGCGAGGAGGACCTGGCCGCGGCGAACCACCGGATCGTCGACCAGTCCGAGCTGAACCTCGCCAACGCCGCCCGCCTCGGGCTCTACGTGGTGAGCCGGCTGACCGAACGGCACGGCGTGCGGGTCCGGCTCAAGGAGTCCGCGTACGGGGGCACCACGGCGGTCGTGCTGATCCCGCTGGAGCTGGTCACCGAGGCCGACGCCTCCCCGGAGGACTCGGGCTCGTTCCGGGCCGGTTCGGCCATCCCGATGCCGTCGACGCCGGCCGCGGAGAGCGGCAGCCCAACCTCGCTCGCACCGGTCGCCCTCGCCGCACCGACGACCACCGCGCCGGACGTGGCCGCGACGTCGTCGGCGCCGACGCCAACCGACACCACCACCCCGACGTCGGACGAGGAGGCCGAGGCGGACACCGTTCTCCCCACCCGACAGCGGACCACCCCGACGACCGGCACACCCGACCTGCCCACCCGCGCCCGGCGCGGCCCGGGTCAGCCAGCCCTGGAAGCCCCGACCGTGCCCACCGGCCTGCCCGCCGTCGAGCGCACCCGCCCGGAGACCCGCGACGCGGAGTCGGTCGCGGCTGGTGACGGTGGCCCGGTGCCCGCCCGCGCCGACGCGGAGCGGACCGACTCCGGCCTGCCCGTCCGGGTCCGACAGGCGAACATCGTTCCCGAGTTGCGAGACGACCCGGCGATGTCGGAGACCGACGACGAGGATGTGGTGCGCCCACCGGAGCAGGTCCGCCGGATGATGAGTTCCTACCAGACCGGCACCCGGCGTGGGCGAACCGACGCGGCTCGGCTGCTCGGCGGCGCCTCCGGCGCCCCGGCGGCGACGCCGTCCGAGCCGACCGACGAGGATCCACAAGCGACCTGACCGAGCACCGATGACGCGGGTTCCCGCGCGGTGTGACGGTCAAGCCCCAAACGAACACGGCGCACAGCCGGGCGAGAAGAGGACGACGAAGTGACCCAGAAGACGGCTTCGAGCGCCGACCTGACGTGGTTGCTGGATGACCTGGTGGGCCGGGTGAAGCAGGCCGAACACGCGGTCGCGCTCTCCACCGACGGCCTCTTGATGGCCTCCTCCCAGGGGTTGAGCCGAGACGACGGCGAGCACCTCGCGGCGATGGCGGCCGGCATCCAGAGCCTCGCCCGAGGCGCCGGCAAGCGTTTCGGTGGCGGGCAGGTGCAGCAGACCATCATCGAGATGCAGTCGTCGTTCCTGTTCGTCACCGCGGCCGGCCGCAACGCCTGCCTGGCGGTGCTGGCCACCGAGGACGCCGACGTCGGTCTGATCGCCTACGAGATGGCGATGCTGGTCACCCGCGTCGGCAAGTACGTCGCATCACCATCGCGTGGCACTGATCAGCAGGTCGGCGAGAGGTAACGGCGATGACGGTCCAGGGGGAGTCCGCAGACCATCAGTGGGTGGATGACCATGCGGGTCCGGTGGTGCGCCCGTACGCGGTGACGCGCGGTCGGGCCCGCCCGGTCACCGGCACATTCGACCTGATCTCCCTGGTCACGGCGACCCGAGCCGAGGTCACGCCCGAGGTGGGTCTCGGCCCCGAGCATTTGGCGATCGTCGGGCTGTGCCAACGCATACAGTCCGTCGCCGAGATCGCCGCCCATCTCGACCTGCCGGTGGGCACCATCCGGGTGCTCCTCGGTGATCTGGCAGCCCGCAGCCTGGTGCAGGTCCGCGAGCCGCAGACCACGGCCGGTCTTCCCGACAACAGCATCTTCGAGGCGGTAATCAATGGACTACGGGCACTCTGACCGGCCGGCGGGAGCGACGCCACTGCCCACCGCGATCAAGATTCTGGTCGCGGGCGGCTTCGGCGTGGGCAAGACGACCATGGTTGGCGCGGTCAGCGAAACCCGGCCGTTGCGGACCGAGGAGGTGCTGACGGAGTCGGGGGTCGGCATCGACGACCTCTCCGGTGTGGAAGGCAAGACCACCACCACCGTGGCCATGGACTTCGGCCGGATCACCATCAGCGACGACCTGGTGCTGTACCTGTTCGGCACTCCGGGACAGGACCGGTTCTGGTTCGTCTGGGACGAGTTGGCGTTGGGGGCGATCGGCGCCGTGGTGCTGGCCGACACCCGCCGGCTCGCCGACTGCTTCCCCTCGATCGACTACTTCGAGGGTCGCGGCACGCCCTTCGTGGTGGCGGTGAACTGCTTCCAGGGCGCGCGGACGTACCGGCTCGACGAGGTGCAGGCCGCGCTGAACCTGGACCCGGGCGTGCCGGTGCTGCTCTGCGACGCCCGGCAGCGTGAGTCCAGCAAGGAGGTGCTCGTCACGCTGATGGAGCACGCCATGAAGACCCGCGAGGCCCGCCGCCGCGCCGCCAGCGGAGACTGACCCGAGGTTTTTCGGGGGAGGGTGTCCGGAACGCTGTCGGCCGATCGTCATGCTGGTGATACCCCGAGAAACAAGGGAGCGACCAGATGAAGTTCATGATGTTCGTGTGCAGCGACGCCGAGCCGGACACCGACCCCACCGAGTTGCCCGACATCCACAAGTGGGTAGCGGAGAACGACTCACGGGGTCGCCGCCTGACCGGCGACGCGCTGGCGCCGACCAGCGCGGCCACCACCGTCCGGGTTCGCGGCGGTGAACTGCTCGTCTCCGAGGGCCCGTTCGCGGAGACCGCCGAGGTGATCGTGGGCTTCGACCTGCTCGACTGCGCCGACCTGGACGAGGCGATCGAGGTGGCCCGCACGCACCCGATGGCCCGCGAGGGGCGGCTGGAACTGCGCCCGTTCGCGGACCTACCCGACTGACGACGATGTTCACCTCGCCGCGCCGGCCGATGCCTACCCAGGCCCCCGCCGGCGCGGCGGCGGCCGGCGCGGGCCCCCGCGTCGAGGCGTACCCCCGGATCGTCGCGACCCTGATCCGGGTGACCGGGGACTGGTCGTTGGCCGAGGACTGTGCCCAGGAGTCGTTGACCGCCGCGCTGGAGCGCTGGCCCGCCGACGGTGTGCCCGCCAACCCGGGCGGCTGGCTGATGACGGTGGCGCGTAACCGGGCGATCGACGTGCTGCGCCGCGCCACCGTGGAACGACGCAAGCTGCACGACCTGGCGTTGCTCACGCCGGATGAGGCGTCGCCGGAGCCGGAGGTGGGCCAGGACGTGGTGGACGACCGGCTGCGGCTCATCTTCACCTGCTGCCATCCGGCGCTCGCGATCGAGGCCCGGGTGGCGTTGACGTTGCGAACGGTCTGCGGCGTGCCGACCGCCGACATCGCCCGCCTCCTGCTGGTCAGCGAGTCGACGATGACCCGCCGGTTGACCCGGGCCCGCACCCGCATCACCCAGGCGGGCATCCCGTACCGGGTGCCGAGCGGGCCGGCGCTGACCGAGCGACTACCCGGCGTCCTCGCCGTGCTGTACCTGCTGTTCACCCGGGGCTACGTCGCCGACGGCGAACCGGCGTTCGCCGACGAGGCGGTCCGGCTGGCCCGGCTGCTCGACCGGCTGATGCCCGAGCAGTCCGAGGTCGCCGCGCTGCTGGCGCTGTTCCTGTTCCACCACTCCCGTCGGGATGCCCGCCGCGACGCCGCCGGCACCCTGCTCACCCTGCACCGGCAGGACCGCGACCGGTGGGACCGCGCCGCCATCGCCGAGGGCCTGGCCACCCTCGATCGGGTACGCCACGACGGGCCGTACGCGTGGCAGGCCCGGATCGCCGCCTGCCACGCCACCGCCGTCTCGGTCGACGACACCGACTGGCCGACGATCGCGCGGGCCTACGACGCGCTGGCCGACCTCCGCCCCTCGCCGGTGATCGCGCTCAACCGCGCGGTAGCGCACGGGTACGCGTACGGGCCGGCCGTGGGGCTGGCCCTGCTCGACGCGGCACGAGCCGGGGGCGGACTGGGCGGCTATCCGCTCGCCGTGGCGGTGGAGGCCGACCTGGTGGCCCGGCAGGGTGACCGGTTGCGCGCGGCCAGCCTGTTCCGGGAGGCGGCGGCGGCGGTCGGCTCGACCGCCGAGCGCCGTGCCCTGCTCGGCCGGGCTGACGAACTGGCCGGGTAGGCCGGTGGGGTCCAGCCGGGCCCGGCCAGCACCAGGAATCGGGTCCAGACCGCGAGGCCCTGGTCGACCGGGCCGACGACCTCATCCGCGAGGTTGACAGTCACGCCACAAGGATCGGTACGTCGTACTTGTGGATGCGGTCGTTCCGGGTGACCAGGGTCAGCCCCTCGTGCAGGGCCTGCGCGACAAGCATCCGGTCGAAAGGGTCCCGGTGGATCGCCGGCAGCCGACCAGCCGCGATGGCGTGATCGTGGAGGATCGGGAGTTCCCGCAGTTCGGCGTCACGAATCCGTTCGGCGAGGTCGGCAGGGCCGGCCAACTTGCCCAGCGACTGTTTGATCGCGACCTCCCACAGCGTGACCGGGCTCAGATACACATCGGGTTCGGCGTCGATGCGGTCCTTGACGTCCGTGGCGAGCCCCGGGTCGTCGGTCAACCACCAGAGCACCACGTGCGTGTCGAGCAAGAGCCTCATCCGGACAGCCCGAAGTCGCGAGCAACCTCGTCGTTGACCTCGTCGGAATCCCAGTCTCCGGTGAGATCCAGCGCACCGCGCAGAGAGCCGCGACCAGTGCGTGTCGTACGACGAAGAGGAATGACTTTGGCAACCGGGTTACCGGCCCGACAGATCACGATTTCCTCGCCGTGCTCGACCCGTTCGATGATGCGTGACAGGTTCGTCTTCGCATCGTGGATGTTGAACTGTGCCGCAGCTTCACCGGCCACCATGACACCTCCTTAGCTAAGAGGTTAGCCCGGGGCGGGGTGTCGGGACGGGAACGACGCAGGCTCCCTCCCGCCGAAGGGCGGAAGGGAGCCTGGTGACATCGGTACGTCAGCTGGCGATCATGCGGCGCAGCACGAACTGCAGGATGCCGCCGTGCCGGTAGTAGTCCGCCTCGCCCGGGGTGTCGATCCGCACCACAGCCTCGAACTCGACGCCGGTGTCGGTGGTGACAGTCACCGTGCGCGGGGTCTCACCGTCGTTGAGCGCGGTCACCCCGGTGATGCTGAACGTCTCGGTGCCGGTCAGGCCGAGCGACTCGGCGGTGACGTCCACCGGGAACTGCAGCGGCAGCACGCCCATGCCGATCAGGTTGGAGCGGTGGATCCGCTCGTACGACTCGGCGATGACCGCCCGGACGCCCAGCAGCATCGTGCCCTTGGCCGCCCAGTCCCGCGACGAACCCGAGCCGTACTCCTTGCCGGCCAGGATGACCAGCGGGATGCCGGCCTCCTGGTAGGCCATCGAGGCGTCGTAGATCGAGGTCTGCTCGCCGGTGAGGTGGTTGACGGTGAAGCCGCCCTCCACCCCCGGAACCAGCTGGTTGCGCAGCCGGATGTTGGCGAAGGTGCCCCGGATCATCACCTCGTGGTTACCCCGGCGGGAACCGTACGAGTTGAACTCGTGGCGCGGCACGCCGTGCTCGGCCAGGTACGTGCCGGCCGGGGAGTCCGCCTTGATCGCACCGGCCGGCGAGATGTGGTCGGTGGTCACCGAGTCACCCAGCTTGGCCAGCACCCGGGCGGCGGAGATGTCGACGACCGGGCTCGGCTCCTGCTGCATGCCCTCGAAGTACGGGGGCTTGCGCACGTAGGTGGAGTCGTCCGCCCAGGCGAACGTGTCGCCGGTCGGGGTGGGCAGCGACTGCCAGCGCTCGTCACCGGCGAAGACGTCCGAGTACGCGGCGCTGAACCCGGTGGCGCCGATCGCCTGGGCGATGACGTCCTGAATCTCGGCGCTGTTCGGCCAGATCTCCCGCAGGTACACCGGGTTGCCCTCGGAGTCCTCACCGATCGGCTCGTTGGCCAGGTCGATGTCCATCGTGCCGGCCAGGGCGTACGCGACAACCAGCGGCGGCGACGCCAGGTAGTTCATCTTGACGTCCGGGTTGATCCGGCCCTCGAAGTTCCGGTTGCCGGAGAGCACCGAGACCACCGACAGGTCGTGCTCGTTGACCGCGGCGGACACCTCCTCGGGCAGCGGGCCCGAGTTGCCGATGCAGGTGGTGCAGCCGTAGCCGACCAGGTTGAAGCCGAGCTTGTCCAGGTACGGCGTGAGGCCGGCCCGCTCGTAGTAGTCCATGACGACCTTCGAGCCCGGGGCCAGGGTGGTCTTCACCCACGGCTTGCGGCTCAGGCCCTTCTCCACGGCGTTGCGGGCCAGCAGCGCGGCACCGATCATCACCTGCGGGTTGGACGTGTTGGTGCAGGACGTGATCGCGGCGATCACCACGGCGCCGTGGTCCAGCTCGTACTCGACGCCGTCGGCGCCGGTGACCCGGACCGGGTTGGTGGCCCGGCCACCCGCGCCGACCGCCGCCGTCTCCAGGTCACGCGGCTCGTCGGCCGGGTCGCTGAACTCGTTGGCCGGCGGGTCGCTGGCCGGGAACGACTCGGCGCTGGCCTCGTCGGCCGGGCCATTGGCGCCGCGCGGCAGCTCCTCGCGGGGGACACCCGGCTTGAGGTCACGCTCGTTGGTGGAGTCGTCGGCCACGTAGTCGGTCAACGCGGAACGGAACAGCGTCTTCGCCGCGCCCAACGGCACCCGGTCCTGCGGGCGCTTCGGGCCGGCGAGCGACGGCTCGATGGTGCTGAGATCCAGCTCCAGGCGCTCGGAGTACTCCGGCTCGGCGTCCGGGTCGTGCCAGAGGCCCTGCTCCTTGGCGTACGCCTCGACGAGCGCGACCTGCGCGGCGTCGCGGCCGGTCAGCTCCAGGTAGCGGATGGTCTCACCGTCGATCGGGAAGATCGCCACGGTGGAGCCGTACTCCGGGGACATGTTGCCGATGGTGGCCCGGTTGGCCAGCGGCACGGCGCTCACGCCCGGGCCGTAGAACTCGACGAACTTGCCGACCACACCGTGCTTGCGCAGCATCTCGGTGATGGTCAGCACCAGGTCGGTGGCGGTGGTGCCGGCCGGCATCTCGCCGTGCAGCTTGAAGCCCACCACACGGGGGATCAGCATGCTGACCGGCTGGCCGAGCATCGCGGCCTCGGCCTCGATGCCGCCGACGCCCCAGCCCAGCACGCCCAGGCCGTTGACCATGGTGGTGTGCGAGTCGGTGCCGACGACGGTGTCCGGGTACGCCTGGCCGCCCCGCTCCATGATCGTGCGGGCCAGGTACTCGATGTTGACCTGGTGCACGATGCCGGTGCCCGGCGGGACGACCTTGAACTCGTTGAACGCGGTCTGGCCCCAGCGCAGGAACTGGTAGCGCTCCTTGTTGCGCTCGTACTCCAGCTCGACGTTGCGGGCGAACGCGTCCTCGCGGCCGAACAGGTCGGCGATGACCGAGTGGTCGATGACCAGCTCGGCGGGGGCGAGGGGGTTGACCTTGCTGGCGTCGCCGCCCAGCTCGCGGACGGCCTCGCGCATGGTGGCCAGGTCGACCACGCAGGGCACACCGGTGAAGTCCTGCATCAGCACCCGTGCCGGGGTGAACTGGATCTCCACGCTCGGGGCGGCGGTGGAGTCCCACCCGCCGAGCTGGCGGATGTGGTCGGCGGTGATGTTCGCGCCGTCCTCGGTCCGCAGCAGGTTCTCCAGCAGGATCTTCAGGCTGTACGGCAACCGGGCGTGGCCGTCCACCTTGTCGATCTTGAAAATCTCGTAGCTCGCGTCTCCGACGCGTAGCTGGGTCTTCGCACCGAAGGTGTCGAGGCTCGCCACGTCGTACTCCTTCACACCAGCGACCGTGAGTAGTCCTGAGCAGTCTGTCGCACCGGTCGGGGTGCCGCCGAGGTTAGGTGACACTTACCGCCGATTCCGCTTCCAACAAAACCGTACGTCCGTCTTGCTATATGTGCAACCCGGCGTACCGACCCGGCGGGCCCACGACCGCACCGCGCCGACAGACCGGCGGGGTAGGGTCGGGAACCGATCGGAAGGGGTGCCGAGTGATCGACGTTCAGCACTGGCTCTCGGCGCTGCCTCCAGGCGTGGTCTACCTGCTCGTCGCCGCAGTGATCGGCGTGGAGAGCATGGGCGTCCCCCTGCCCGGCGAAATCGTCCTGGTCAGCTCCGCACTGCTCGCCGCCACCGGCGTGGTGGAACCGGAGTGGGTGGCCACCGCGGCGGCGTTCGGCGCCATCGTCGGCGACTCCATCGGGTACGCCATCGGCAGACGCGGCGGCCGTCCGCTGCTCGTCCGGCTGGGCAGGCGCTTCCCCAAACACCTGGGCCCGGCGCAACTCGCCCGCGCCGAACAGAGCTTCGCGCGGCACGGCGTCTGGGCGGTCTTCTTCGGTCGGTTCGTGGCACTGCTGAGGATCCTGGCCGGGCCGCTCGCCGGGGCGCTGCACGTGCCGTACCGCCGCTTCCTGGTGGCCAACGCCGCCGGCGGGTTGGTCTGGGCCTTCGGCACGACGTACCTGCTCTACTCGGTGGGTCGCGCGGCCGAACACTGGCTGAAGGACATCTCCTGGGCCGGGCTGGTCCTCGCGGTGCTCGCCGGGCTCGGCAGCACCTGGTGGCTACGCCGACGCGCTCACCGCATCGAGGCGGCCGACGCCGGTAGGGGCCCGGCCGACGCCGGCAGTGGCCCGGAAGTGGCCGAGGTTGCCGCCGACGGTCCGACGGCTGCGGTGGCCCCGGGCGGTCGGTTGGCTGGGGTGGCCTCGGGCGGTCGGTCGGCTGGGGTGGCCCCCGACCTCGGTCCGGTCCGTGTCGACCCGGTCCGTGTCGACCCCGTCCGCGCGGGCGACGAGCACTGACCTCTGGCGCTGACCTCTGGACATGCTGAAGGGCCGGCCCCGTGGTGGGGTCCGGCCCTTCAGCTGTGTGCTGGGGTGCTGTGTGTTGGTGTGGTGTGGTGTGGTGTGGTGTGGGTCAGCTGGTGGCGTAGCCGCGGGTGGCGATCCAGTCCGCGAGGTGCTCGACGGTGATCCAGTAGGAGGCGGTGTCCGGGTTGGCGGAGTCGGCGATCTTCACCACGTTCCCGCCATCGCGGTAGCCGACGACGCTGATGTAGTGCCCGCCCTCGAAGGAGTGGATACCACCGTCGGTGTCGGTGGTGGTGCCGGCGATGTTGGCGACCACGGCCCGGCCGTCGTCGACGGTCTTCACAACGTCGGCGCGCAGCTGGTCGGTCTGCTTGTCATCCGCGTCCGGGCTGGAGATCTCCACCGACCGGTAGGCGTCGTTCTTACCGGTCTCCTTGTTCAGCACGGGGGTGATGTCGTTGATGGAGTTGGTGCCGGCCTCGGTGGTGCCCATCTCCTTGGCCATGGCGTCGACGCTGATGTCCTTGCCCTGCACGGACAGGGCGTTACGGGCGGCGGCGGGGCCGCAGTAGTAGAAGTTCGGCTGGGCTTCGTAGCGCACGCCGAGCTGACGCTCACCGGCGGGCTTGCGGTCGGTCTGGGTCTGCGACGCCGGCTTGCTGGTGTTCGGGGCGGCGAAAGCGGTGGTGACGGGGCCGGCGATGGCACCGCCGGTGAAGGCGAGACCGGCGGCGGTCAGGGCGGTCTTACGAATCAGATCGGTACGCATGATGGCGTGCTCCTCTGCATCGGGGGAAACCGCACGGCACTGAACGCGGGGGGGGTGTGGCCGTGCGGGGAGGTTCGTGGCGACGCCGGCGATCCGGGGGGACCTGCTCGGGCGTGCCGGGGGTGTAACCGGGGTGGCCGGGCGGGTGTTCCCGGCGGCTGCTCTCCACCGGGCCGGGGGCGCGGTGGTCTGCCAGGTATAACGACCCCGCCCGGCCCCCGATTCCACGCGCGGGGTGGCCCCGACTACCCGACACTCCCACCTAAACCGGACACCGGTGCTCGCCGGGATGCCCCGACATGACGGACGAACGGGATGATCGACTCGGGTTCCTGAAAACCGCGCTGTCCCGGGGCCCGGGAAGCCCCGACTTCATGAAAGCCGAGTGGATCACGCCCGTCTGCGCCATTTGCGCCCGCTCGACCGGGGCCGAGGCGGGGAGACAGTGCCTGACGGAACCGGGCGACTTGGCCGGACCCGGTCCCACCCTTGGGTCACGCCGCGGCCCCGTTCGCCCGCCGGGCCGTCCGCCCGTTCGCCCGGGTCGGCTGTCTGCCCGGGTCGGCTGTCTGCCCGGGTCGGCTGTCTGCCCGGGGTCGGCTGTCTGCCCGGGTCGTTCGTCGGGTCGTTCGCCGGGTTGTTCGCCCGTTTGCCCAAGTCGGTTGGTCGCCGGGTGGCCCGCCGGGTTGCCCCGCCGATTCTCTACAGGGGACGGTCGGTCAGGCGGGGTCGGCGGGCTTCGCCGCGTCGTTGGCCTGGGCGTGCCGCTCCAGGAGTCGCTGCCGGATCTCCTCCGGGGTGTACGCGCGCCGACGCCGTTCGGCCCGCGCGATGACCACACCGGAGGCCGCGACGCCGGCGAGCCCGGCCAGCCCGAGAACCTTCCACCACCGCATTCGTTGCCGCATCGGCCTAGGCTAGTCCCTCATGAGCATCAGCCTGGACGAGGCCGTCGAGTTGACCCGCACCGGTGACGTGTGGGTTTTCCGGGGTCGCAGCGTGCCGGACCGGGCCATCCAGTTCACCACCAACAGCCCGGTGAACCACGTCGGGATGGCGGTGGTGTTGGACGACATGCCGCCGCTGATGTGGCACGCGGAGCTGGGCAGGTCGTTGCCGGACCTGTGGTCGGGCACCCACCAGCGCGGCGTGCAGCTGCACGACCTGCGGGACGCGGTCTGCGTGTGGGCCAACCGGTACGGCCAACGGGCCTGGCTGCGACAGCTCGACCCGCCCGCCGACGGGGAGATGGAACGGGCGGTGCTGCGGACGATCGCGCGGTTGGACGGCACACCGTTCCCGTCGACAGCGCAGCTGGCGTGGCGCTGGGTGCGTGGTCGGGTGCCGACGCTGCCCCTGCCCGGCCGGCCAGCACCTCGGCGAAACCCGGCGACCCCGGCGATCCCTGCCGGCCCGGCCGGATCGGCGGGTGAGCGGGACCAGGCGACCCCGGCTAGCCCGGCCAGTCCGGCCGGATCGGCGGGCGAGCGGGACCGGGCGCTGGAGACGGCGTACTGCGCCGAGGTGGTGGCGGTGACCTACGAGGCCATGGGGTTGCTGCCGGCGGGGCGGCGTCCGAACTGGTACGACCCGGGGCGGTTCTGGAGTGGTGACGACCTCGGTCTGGCCGCCGACGCCCGGTTGGGGTCGGAGATCGAGGTACGGGTGCCGCCGCGCTGAGGTTTGACCCGGGCGGTGACCGGCAATTGCTGTGACCGTGAACGCCTCCACGGATCTTGACACGTTGGCCGACTTCTTCGACCGGTACGGCGTGGCGCTGACCTCCGGCGATCTGCCGGCCATCGCCGGTTGTTACGCCCTGCCGGGGCTGGTGGTGGCCGACACGTACAGCTTCTCGTTCACCACCGCGGCGGCGGTGGCGCTGTCCTTCGTGGGCGCCGCGCCGGACTACCAGGACCGGGAGCTGGTCGCGGCCCACGCCCGGATCGAGGACGTGCAGCCGGTGTCCGCGCTGTTGACGATGGTGGCGGTGGAGTGGGAGTTCCTGGACAGTCGGGGGCAGTCGGTGCCCGGGGAGCGGTATCGCTACCTGTTGCGTACCTCCGATGAGGGGCCACTGATCTGCACGGTCGTCCGGACGGGTTGACCGACCGGGGCCGGTCGGTCCGATCCGTACCCGCCAGGTTCCCGGTCCGCGTGGCGCTGGCTACGCTGTCGCGTCGGTGGGGGACGAGGGGAGACCTGATGGCGGTGCGGCCGGACGGTGCGGCAGATTCGCGGGCGGCGCGGGTGTTGGTGTCGGTGCCGTGGATCGTGGTGCTGCTCGGTGTGTGCGCGCTGGTGGTGCTCCTGGTGGTGGCGCTGTTGTCGTTTCGGGGCAGGGAGCACGACGCCGGGCCGCAGGCAGCGCCTCCGGCGTTCCTGCCGACCGTGCCGGCGGGAGCATCCACCACCGGCGGGCCGACCCCGGCCGCTGTGGAGCGGCGCTCGGTGTCGCCGCGACCGTCACGTAGCAGTCGGTCACCGTCCCCGTCGCCGCGGCCCACGGTGACCGGCTCGCCGACGCCGGGGCGGACGAGCGTACTGTCCGCGCCGACGACACCGGCGGAGGACCCCGTCAGCGCCCGCTACCAGGTCGGCACGAACGGCTGGAACGGGGAGTCGGCGATCCTGTCGATCGCCAACACGTCGAACCGGTCGGTGGACTGGCAGGTGGAGTTGGCGTTCGACGACGACACCTGGTCGCTGCGAGTCGGTGACGACTCGGGCGTCTCGGTACGGGGGCGCGGGGACGGCGAGTTCGTGGTGCGCGGCACCCGTTCGCTGGAACCGGGCGACTCCCGGACGCTGCGGCTGCGCGTCGGCCTGGGTGAGTCGGCGCAGCGACCGCGAACGTGCACGATCAACGGGGTCGACTGCCGGATCGGCTGAGCCGCAGCCGGGTCGGTGGCCGGCGACGCCGTACGGCCGAGGCTTACCGCCCGGGCGCCGATCGCTACGCCGCGTGGCCGAGGCTTTCCGGCCTGGGCCGCCGATCGCTACGCTGCGCGGACGATCCGCTGAGGGAGGTACATGTCCGGCATGCGCCGCCGTGCTCCGCGTCCGCCGCACGGTCCGGTCGCGATCGCATCGTCGCCCTGGATCGTGGTGGGTGCCGGTGTCGTCGTGATGGTGGTCCTGCTCTTCGTGGCGCTGGGCGCGTACCGGGGACGCACCCCGGCGCCGGACGGCGCGCAGCCGCCGGCGCTGCCGCTGCCGTCCGTGGCGGCGGCGCCGAGCGTGCCCACGTCGGTGCCGTCCACCGTGCCGTCTCCGGCGCCGGTGCTGCCGGGGTTGTCCGGGCGGGCCAGCGGGCTGCCGCCGAGCGCCGCGGCCGGTTCCGGTTCACCGTCGGCAGTTCCGACGGTCGCTGCGACCGGGCGGCCGACGGCGACGCGGTCGCCGACCCGGGCGGCACCGGGGCAGCCGGGGATGGCCGGGCGGTACCGGGTGGTGCAGAGCTTCGACGGCGGTTTCATCGGCGAGGTGGCGATGGTGAACACGTCCGCCCAGAGCCGCGGCTGGACGGTGCGGTTGGAGTTCTCCGGTGGACGGTTGGTGACCGCCTGGGTGGAGGGCGTCCCGCAGGGGACGATCCGGCAGGGCGATGACGGCTTCACGTACGTCAGCGGGGTCGAGGTGTCGGCCGGCGGTTCGGTGTCGCTGCGGTTCCACATGGAACGGACGTCCAGCACGCCACGGGAGTGCACTGTGGACGGGGTGCGCTGCGGCGGCCTCTGAGCGGCGATTTCGCAAGGTTGCTGCTTTGTTGCGACCACGTTTGCAAGGTATTGCAGAATGTTTCGGCAAGGGTTAGCGTGCGGCCATCAGCGACCAGAGGAAGGCGTCGATGAAACCCCCGCCGAGACCGCGTACCGCAGTGCTGGCCCTTACCTCCCTGCTCACCGTCACCCTCGCCGGCGCTCCGGTCGCCGTGCAGCCCGCCGCCGCGAGCCCTCAACCGTCCGACCGTGCCTCACTCTCGGTCGTCGGCGCGACCCAGTGGCGCGACGAACCCAGCGCCGACGCGCTGCTGAAGGCCGGCGGCAGCGCCGCCCGCGCCGAGCAGTTCTACTTCGTCCTGCCGGACCGGTTCGCCAATGGAGACCCCCGCAACGACACCGGTGGCCTCACCGGTGATCGGCTGCGCACCGGCCTCGACCCCACCGACAAGGGCTTCTACCACGGCGGTGACCTCAAGGGCGTCATCGACAAACTGGACTACATCCAGGGGATGGGCACCACCGCCATCTGGCTCGCCCCGATCTTCAAGAACCGGCCGGTGCAGGGTGCCGGCAACGACATCTCGGCCGGCTACCACGGCTACTGGATCACCGACTTCACCCAGGTGGACCCGCACTTCGGCACCATGCAGGAGATGAAGCGCCTGGTCAGGCTCGCCCACCAGCGCGGCATCAAGATCTACCTCGACGTGATCGTCAACCACACCGCCGACGTCATCAAGTACGCCGAGGACAAGTACGCGTACGTGGACAAGGCGACCTCGCCGTACACCGACGCGCGAGGCCGGGCGTTCGAGGACCGCAACTACGCCGACGGCAGCCGCGCGTTCCCACCGGTCGACAAGGAGTCCTTCCCGTACACGCCGACCTTCGCCGAGCCGGAGGATGCGAGCGTCAAGGTCCCGGCCTGGCTCAACGACGCCACCATGTACCACAACCGGGGTGACTCCACCTTCGCCGGAGAGAACAGCGAGTACGGCGACTTCTTCGGCCTCGACGACCTGTGGACCGAGCGTCCCGAGGTGGTCCGGGGCCTGACCAAGGCGTACGGGGACTGGATCGGCGCGACCGGCGTCGACGGGTTCCGGTTGGACACCGTGAAGCACGTCAACATGGACTTCTGGCCGCAGTTCAGCCAGGGCATCCAACGGGCCGCCGAGAAGGCCGGCAAGAAGGACTTCTTCATGTTCGGCGAGGTGTACAGCGCCGACCCGGAGATCAGCTCCAGCTACGTCCGCCAGGGTGGCCTGCCGGCCACCCTCGACTTCGCCTTCCAGGAGGCCGCGCGGGGCTTCACCGCGGGCGCCGGATCGGCCAAGGCGCTCGCCGACGTGTACGCCCGCGACGACCTCTACGCCGCCCGGGACACCGACGCGGGCCGGTTGACCACCTTCCTCGGTAACCACGACATGGGCCGGATCGGTTCGTTCATCGCCGGTGGTGGCACCGATGCGGCCAGCCACCTCCGACGCGACCAGCTCGCCCACCAGTTGATGTTCCTGACCCGTGGCCAGCCGGTGGTCTACTCCGGCGACGAGCAGGGCTTCACCGGGCCGGGCGGAGACAAGGACGCCCGGCAGGACATGTTCGCCTCGAAGACCCCCGACTACCTCGACGACGACCTGCTCGGCACCGACCGCACCCACGCCAGCGACCAGTTCGACACCTCCCATCCGCTGTACCGGACGATCGCCGAGCTGGGCCGGCTGCGCCAGGCCCACCCGGCGCTGCGCGACGGCGCGCAGGTCACCCGGTACGCGGCCGACGGGCCGGGCGTCTTCGCCGCCTCCCGGATCGCCCCGGCCGACCGCACCGAGTACGTGGTGGCCGTGAACAACGCCGACACCGCGCAGACTGTCACTGTGGACACCTGGTCGGCCGGCGCCACCTTCACCGGCATCTACGGCGCCTCCGGCGACGCGCGGGCCAACGGTGACGGCGAAGTGGCCCTCACCGTGCCGCCGTTGTCGGCCGTCGTGTACCGGGCCGGCACCCCCATCGCACCGGCCGCCGACAAGCCGACCATCACCATCACCAGCCCGATCCCGGACACGCCGGTCGCCACCCGGGCCGCGGTCACCGCCCGGGTCACCGGTGATCCACTGGCCAGCGTCACCGTCGCGGCCCGGGTGGCCGGTGGCCGGTGGACGCTGCTGGGCAGCGCCGACCACGCCCCGTACACCGTGCAGCACGACCTGACCGGCCTGGCCGGGGGTACCCGGGTCGAGTACAAGGCGGTGGTCCGCGACGGTCGGGGCCGGACCGCCACCGCCCGGTCCACCGCAGTCGTCGGCACCCCGGAGCAGGGCGGCTCCCGGGAGTGGGCGGTGGTGCACTACCAACGCCCGGCCGGCGGGTACGACGACTGGGGGCTGTACGCCTGGGGGGACATCGACCCGGCGTACGTCACCGAGTGGCCCAAGGGGCAGCCGTTCGCCGGGGAGGACTCCTACGGCCGGTTCGCCTGGGTGAAACTCAAGCCGGGCGCGACGTCGGTGAACTTCCTGGTCGTCGACAAGGCTGGCACGAAGGACGTCGCGCAGGACCGCAGCATCGACCTCAGCCAGACCGGGGAGATCTGGCTCAAGCAGGGCGACCCGGCGATCTACCCGAGCAGGCAGGCCGCCACCGGTGAACCGGACCCGCCGGTCGAGGAGGGCACCGCCGTGCTGCACTACCGGCGGGCCGACGGCAACTACGACGGCTGGGGCCTGCACCTGTGGGACGGCGCGGCCAACCCGACCGAGTGGTCCGCCCCGCTGCGGCCGAGCGCCGTCGACGCGTTCGGGGCGGTGTTCCGGGTGCCGCTGGCCGCCGGCGCCACCGGCCTGAACTACATCATCCACAACGGCGACACCAAGGACCTGCCCGACGACCAGCGGCTCGACTTCGCCAGCGCCGGGCGGGAGGTGTGGCTGCTCGCCGCCACACCGGGCCGGCTGCTGCCGTCGGCGGCCACCACCGCCAGCGGGGACACCGACATCAGCAAGCAGAAGGCGCACTGGATCGACAGGTCGACAGTGGCGTGGCAGACACCCCCGACCGACGGCAGGACGTACGCGCTGGTCGCCGCGCCCACCGGTGGGGTCAGCGTGGTCGACGGCGAGCTGACCGGCACGTACACCAGCCTGCCGTTGCGGGCGCAGCGCAACGGGCTCACCGAGGCGCAACGCGACAGGTTCCCGCACCTGTGGTCGTACCGTAGCTTCGCCCTGGACCGGGCGGACCTGGCCAAGGTCCCGGCGGCGTTGCGCGGGCAGTTGCTGGTCACCGCGCGCGACGCCGAGGGTGCGCTGCTCGCCGCCACCGGCGTGCAGATCCCCGGCGTGCTCGACGACGTGTACTCCCGGGCGACCGACGCCACCCTCGGGCCCACCTTCGCGGGCCGGACGCCGAGCCTCGCGCTGTGGGCGCCCACCGCCCGGAGCGTGGCGTTGCAGCTGTTCGACTCGACCACCAGCGCCCCGAGGACGGTGCCGATGCGCCGCGACGACCGCACCGGCGTCTGGTCGGTGCGCGGCGATCGCTCCTGGACCGGCAAGTTCTACCGGTACGAGGTGCGGGCCTGGCAGCCGGCAGCGCAGAAAATGGTCACCGCGTCGGTCACCGACCCGTACTCGGTGGCCCTCGCCACGGACTCCACGCACAGCCAACTCGTCGACCTCAACGACCCGGCGCTGGCCCCTCCCGGGTGGCGCACGCTGCGCAAACCGGCGCCCGTGCCGGCCGCGAAGGCGCAGATCACCGAGTTGTCCGTGCGGGACTTCTCCATCGCCGACGAGACGGTGCCGGCCGAGCGGCGGGGGACGTTCCTCGCGTTCACCGACCCGAAGACCGCCGGCATGACCCACCTGCGGGCGGTCGGCGACGCCGGTGTCACCCACCTGCACCTGCTGCCGGCGTTCGACTTCGCGACGATCCCCGAGCGGCGCGCCGACCAGCGGCAGCCCGCCTGCGACCTGGCCGCGCTGCCGCCAGACTCCGCCGAGCAGCAGAAGTGCGTGGCGGCGGTCGCCGAGACCGACGGCTACAACTGGGGGTACGACCCGCTGCACTACACCGTCCCGGAGGGCGGCTACGCCGTCGACCCGGCCGGCGCGGCGCGGACCACCGAGTTCCGGCGGATGGTCGCCGGGGTGAACGACGCCGGGCTGCGGGTGGTGATGGACGTGGTCTACAACCACACATCGGCGGCCGGCACCGACCCGAAGTCGGTGCTCGACCAGATCGTGCCCGGCTACTACCACCGGTTGTTGGACGACGGCACTGTTGCCAACTCCACCTGCTGCGCCAACACCGCCCCCGAGCACGCCATGATGGGCAAGCTGGTGGTCGACTCGCTGGTCACCTGGGCCCGGCAGTACAAGGTGGACGGCTTCCGCTTCGACCTGATGGGTCACCACCCGAAGGCCAACATCCTGGCCGTCCGGGCGGCCCTGGACCGGTTGACCGTCGCCCGGGACGGCGTGGACGGCCGGTCGATCCTGCTCTACGGCGAGGGCTGGAACTTCGGCGAGGTCGCCAACGACGCCCGTTTCGTGCAGGCCACCCAGGCCAACATGGCCGGCACCGGCATCGGCACCTTCAACGACCGGCTGCGCGACGCGGTGCGCGGCGGCGGACCGTTCGACGCCAACCCCCGGGTGCAGGGCTTCGCCTCCGGGCTCTACACCGACCCGAACGGCGACCCGGTCAACGGCTCACCGGCCGAGCAGAAGGCCCGGCTGCTGCACGCCCACGACCTGATCAAGGTGGGGCTCACCGGCAACCTGCGCGACTACCGGTTCACCGACACCGCCGGGCGGCAGGTCACCGGGGCGCAGGTCGACTACAACGGCTCCCCGGCCGGCTACACCGCGACGCCGGGGGAGGCCGTCACCTACGCCGACGCGCACGACAACGAGATCCTGTACGACGCGTTGGCGTACAAACTGCCGCAGGCCACCACGGCGGCGGACCGCTCCCGGATGCAGGTGCTGGCGCTGGGCACTGTGCTGCTGGGACAGGGCACCGGGTTCGTCACCGCCGGCACCGAGCGGCTGCGGTCGAAGTCGCTGGACCGCAACTCGTACAACTCCGGTGACTGGTTCAACCAGATCCGCTGGGGCTGTGAACGGGGCAACGGGTTCGGCGCCGGTCTGCCGCCCGCGCCCGACAACGAGGACAAGTGGTCGTACGCGAAGCCGCTGCTGGCCGACCCGGCGCTGGTGCCGGACTGCGGGGCGATCAACACGACCGACGCCCGGTACGCCGAGTTGCTGCGCATCCGGGCGTCGTCGCCGGTGTTCGGGCTGGCCACCGCCGAGCAGGTGCAGCGGCGGGTCGCCTTCCCGCTGTCCGGTGCCCAGGAGACGCCTGGTGTGCTGACCATGACCCTGGACGCCCGCGGGCTGGGCGGTGCGTGGACGTCGGTGACCGTCGTCTTCAACGCCACCCCGTCGGCGGCCACCCAGACGGTGACCGGGCTGCGCGGAGCGGACGTGGCACTGCACCCGGTGCTGGTCGACTCGGCCGACCCGACGCTGCGGACCGCCTCGTTCGACCGGGCGGCCGGCACGTTCACCGTACCGGCGCGCAGCGTGGCGGTCTTCGTTCAGAAGTGACGGTGAACCGGCCCCCTTCCGCGTCTCGCGGAAGGGGGCCGGCCGGTGGTGCTGGCGCTGCGCTGTGGTCACCCGAGGGTGCTGAGTCATCGTCACCCAAGGGTGATCGATCAGGCGAAGCAGTTCTCGATGGTGCCGCCCGGGATGGCCAGGCAGTTGGTCGGACGGTTCGCGGTGATGGCGGACTTGTCGTCCACGTTCACGTCTCCGAAGAAGCTGAAGACACCGCCCGGCTCGAAGGTGGAGAAGTTGTGGGCGACCTTCGTCTTCGACAGGTTGACCTCGCCGAAGATGTTGAAGATGCCGCCGCCGACCCCGATCGGGCCGATGGCCCGGTTGCCGACGACCTCGCTGTCGCGCAGCGTGGTGACGCTCAGGGTGTTGAAGAGCCCGCCGCCGAAGAAGCCGGCGGTGTTGTCCTTGATGCTGCTCTTCTCGAACGTGACAGCGCTGCCGAAGGCGATGGCGACACCGCCACCGACACCGGCGGTGCTGTTGCGCTCCACCGAGACGTTGTGCAGGTTCAGCTGGCTGTCCGCCGCAGCGATACCGCCGCCAGCGAGGACCGCGGTGTTCGAGACGAACTTGGTCTCGTACGCCGTGGTGTTGCCCTCGATGTCGAGGTAGCCGCCGCCGAAGCCCAGCGTCTCGTTGTCGGTGATCTCGGCCTTCTTGAGCTCGACCGTTCCGCCGTTGACGTCGTCGGTGAAGATCGGCGCGGCGCCGTTGGAGATACCGCCACCACCGATGATGGCGGTGTTGTCCTTGATCTTCGACTCCTCGACCTTGAGCAGGCCGGCGTTGAAGACGCCGCCACCGAAGAAGAAGGCGGTGTTACGGGTGACGGTGCTGTGCCAGATCTTCGTGGTGCCGAAGTTGGCCACACCACCACCGTTGCCGCCCGACTGGTTCAGGACGACCTCGGACTCCAGGATCTCGGCGGTGCCACCCGGCTGGACCAGGATGCCGGCACCGTCGGTGGAATCCGGGTACTCGACGAGCGGCGTGACGACGCCGCCCTGAGCGGCCGGCGCGGCCTTGGCCGCCACCTTGGGTGCCGCCTTCAGGCCCGCCTTCGGGTTGGCCTGTCGGGCGGTGAGCGCCTGGTTCAGCGGAACGCCCGCCTTCACCTGAGCCGCGATCGCCTCCGAGTCCGAGTAGGACGCCCAGACGGCCGCTGGCTCGACGCTGTTGAACAGCTCGAGGGTCTGGCCACCCTTGATGGTCAGGCCCTTGATCGTGAGGTGACCACCGGCACCGACGTTCAGGATCCGGAAGTAGTCAGCGGTGGCTTCCCGAGCGATCGTGGTGTGCTCGCCCTTGAGCGTGATCCGCTCGGTGATCACCGGCAGGCCGTTGCCCTCGTAGTCGTTGCGGCTCAGGTTGTAGGTGCAGCCCTTGGCCAGCTCCAGCACACCGCCGTGCTTGTTGTTGGCGAACACGATCGCCTGAATCAGCTTGTCGGTGTCGCAGGGCACCTCCTTCCCGCGCTCGTGGTCCTTGTCGCGGCCCTTGTCGTCGCGACCCTTGTCGTCCTGGTTCTTGTCCTCCCAGTCGCGCCCCTCGTCACCCCGCTGGTCGCCGTCCTTGCTGACCTGCGTGGTGTTCCAGTTCAAGCCGACCGCACCGGCGCTGCCCGCGACGCCCACCGCCGCGAGACTGATCACGCCCGTCAAACCGGCCACGCCACTGGCGAGCCAGAGCTTGCGGCGACGCTTGGCCGCCGCCCGCCCGGAGGCTTCGTTGTTCGTTAGGTAGTTGGACATCGGAGCTCTCTGCCCTCTCCTCGTACCAGACAGGGTCGCCGCCGTCAGACGGGCGTCCCCTGCTACAAATCGGTTGTAGCTCCCAAAACCACCGTATGAGAAGGTTCCTCGCCTCGCGGGCTTATCCGAGAGAAGCCCACATTCGGTTCATGTTGCCCCCACCGGGGTCCGGACCGACACACCACTGCCCAAGCCGGCCGAGCGCCCTGTGACCTGCCCAAATGGGTACGCCCCTCCGAACCGTCACCGGCTCGGAGGGGCGCGCCCTCTATGTGGATCAGCCCCACCCGATCAGGCGAAGCAGTCCGAAACGTTGAAGCAGTTGGTCGGACGGTTGGCAGTGACCGCGGACTTGTCGTCAAGCGTCACGGTGCCGCCGAGGCTGTTGAAGATGCCCCCCGGCGGGAGGGTGGAGAAGTTGTGCGCCACCGTCGTCCGGTGGAGCGTGACCTCGCTCCCCTCGGTGTTGAAGATGCCGCCACCGCGAGCGAACGGGCCGACCGCCCGGTTGCCCACCACCTCGCTGTCGCGCAGCGTGGTGACGCTGTCGTCGTTGTAGAGACCGGCACCGAAGAACCCTGCGGTGTTGTCCTTGATCCTGCTGTCCTCGATCGTCGCGACGCTGTCGAAAGCCACCGCCACGCCGCCACCCACGCCAGCGGTGCTGTTCTTGGCCACCGTGGCGTCCTTGAGCGTGAGCTGGCTGTCGGCCACCGCGACGCCACCACCGGCGAGAACCGCGGTGTTGTCACTGACCGTCGTCTGGTGCAACGTCGTGGTGCCCCCGACGTCCAGGACACCGCCGCCGAATCCGAGCGTCTCGTTGTCGGTGACCTCGCTCTTGTAGACCCAGACCGCGCCGCCGTCGACGTCCTCGGTGAAGATCCGCGGCGCGCCGTTGGCGATGCCACCGCCGCCGATGATCCCGGTGTTGTCCTTGATCTTCGACTCGTCGACCTGGAGTACGCCGGCGTTGAAGATGCCGCCACCGAAGAAGAAGGCGGTGTTGTGCGCGACCGTCGTCTTGCTGAGCCTGGTGTTGCCGAAGTTGGCCAACCCGCCGCCGTTGCCGCCGGCCTGGTTGTAGAGCAACTCGCTGTCCAGGATCTCCGCGCGGCCACCGGGCTGCACCAGCACCCCCGCGCCGTCGGTGGACCCAGGCTGTTCGACCAGTGGCGTCACCGCCGGCCCGGCACCCGTCGGCTTCGCCGGTGCGGCTACCGGCTTGGCGGCTGTCGCCGTGGCGGCCTTTGCTGTCGTAGCGGCCTTGGTCGGTGTCGCCTTGGCTGGTGCTGCCTTGGTGGTGGCTTTCGCGGGTGCTGCCTTGGTGGTGGCCTTCGCGGCCGGCTTGGCGACCGGCTTGGCGGCGGGTTTCGCGGCCGGTTTGGCGGCGGTGGCCGTGGGCTTCGCCGCTGCCGCCGGTGACTCGGTCCCGGGTGCGGCAGTGGCCGGCGGCTTGGCCACCGTCGAGCGGACCGCAGCCGAGTACGGCGCCCAGACCGTCGCCGGGTCGGCGGTCATCGAGGGCTGAAGGGTCTGGCCACCCCTGATGCTCAGCCCCTTGAGGGTGAGGTGGCCGCCGGCGCCGACGTTGAGGATGCGGAAGTAGTCCGCCGTGGCATCCCGTCCGATCGTGGTGTGCTCACCCTTCAGGGTGATGTGCTCGGTGATCAACGGGAGGCCGTTGCCGTCCTGGTTGCGGGTCAGGGTGTAGGTGCAGCCCTTGGCCAGCTCCAACACGCCACCGTTCTCGTTGGCGAACGTGATCGCCTGGATCAGCTTGTCGGAGTCGCACGGGACCTGTTTGGCGCGGTCCTTCTCGTCGTGCTTGCCGTCCTTGCCGTCTTTGCTGTCCTTGCCGGGGTGGTCGTCGAAGCCGCTCCAGTCGCCGCCGCTCCACTCGTCGTCCTGACCGCCATCGTCCTTGGTGCCGTTCTTGTCCGCACCGCCGTCGTCGCTGACGTTCTGCCGGTTGGTCGACGGCTGCGCGTCGGACACCTGGTCGGACTTCGGCTTGTCGTCTCGAGCGGCGACGCCGCCGAGCGCCGCCAGGCCGACCACCCCGGTCAACCCGGCCACACCGGCGACCCAGAGCGCCCGCCTTCGTCGTGTCGGCGGAGCTGTCGACGCCCCGCCGTCGGTACTCGTTACGTCGTTGGACATCAGAGCCTTCCGCCCTTTCCTACTACAGACGGGATCGCACCGCCCGAGGCGCCACGACCGGCTACAAATGGGTTGTAGCCAACTGATCCCCACCGTATGAGAACCATCTTCGCGATGCGGACGGATCCGAGATAACCACACATTAGGCGCAGGGCGGACATGGGTCATCAACCCGTCCGGGCTGGCAGAAGAAGGCTGCTACCAGCACAAACGCCGACTGGCGGTGCGGCCGGTTCTGCCCCCGGGCCTAGCTCGGGCCGGCTCGGTGGGCCTCGTCCGGACCAGAGAGCCGTGGGCCTGTCGCGGGGTCGGATGTCACGGGGTGGCCCTGGTGTCGCGGGGGTCTGTCGCGGGGTTGGTGTGGCGCGGGGTTGGTGTGGCGCGGGGTTGGCCTGGTGCGGCGGGGTCTGTCGCGGGGTGGCCTTGTGGTGCGGGGGTCGGTCTGTCGCAGGGTGGCCTGCGGCGAGGTCGGGCCGACGGCGAGGTCGGGCCGACGGCGAGGTCGGGCCGACGGCGAGGTCGGGCCGACGGCGAGGTCGGGCCGACGGCGAGGTCGGGCCGACGGCGAGGTCGGGCCGACGGCGAGGTCGGCCGCCGCGAGGTTGAATGGCGATGACGTCGGGGGACGACGGTGTACGGCCGTCGCTGTCGCGGATGCGGCCGTCGCGGTGTGCGGATACCGAACACCGCTCGTCCCTGCAGCGTGATCCACTCGGTTTTCCTGATAACGCGGTATCCGAGCGACGCGGATGGCACGACTTCAAGAAAACCGAGTGGATCACGGGCGGGGCTCAACCCGGCCCTCAGGCGAGGGCCAGGCGGACCAGGGGCCACGTCCACATCCTGGCGGGGTGGGGCCAGACGGGCCAGGCCCCGGCCCGTCAGTCGACGGGCCGGGGCCTGGTGGGGCCGGAGCTCCGGTGGACCAGGGGCTGGGCGGGCAGGGTCCAGGCGGGCCAAGCCCCGGCCCGTCAGTCGACGGGCCGGGGCTTGGTGGGCCGGGGCCGGGTGGGCC